>CAZWGY010000702.1:0-1513 GCA_964633575.1 uncultured Desulfobacteraceae bacterium | reverse complement strand
AAAACCTCGGAGGTCTTTCCGATTTACCACAAACCTTACTGATTTCCAAACGGATTGACACCGGTTTGCCCGGTCTTGGAAAAACCGCCCTCTCCTGATTGAATTTTGCCGACGATCCATGTAAACTGCCTGTTTCGGAGCCGCCGCCCCGGCGCGGCTCCTGACCCGATCATCCCATGGAGCAAAGATTCCGGTGCAGCTTACGATCCACCATGCCCCACCCACCGAGACCCGGCCGGACCGGCTGGTTCTCCGGTTTCCCCCGTCAGATGAGCGGGGGCACCCTCCCGCCGATGGCCCGCCGCCGTTGTCCCTCGATCGGGGGGAAACGGTTCTGGCGGCCCTGCCGCCGGGGCGGTCCGCGACGATCACCTTTTCCGGCCGGGCTCCCAAGGGGGCGATCCTGGTGGTGAGTCCGGCCTGTACCCTCATCCGGGACCCGTCTGAGCCGATCACCCTGACCGACCTGGATTCCGGGGGCGAGGGGCCGCCTCCGGGCACGGTGGCCCGGATCGGCCGCCGGCCCCGCCGGGAGGTGATCTGTATCCGGCCCGAAATCCTCTTCGAAAGCCTGACCGCCGACGGAAAGCCTCACCCGGCCATAGCGGCCGGTCGGGTGGGATTGCTTCTGGCTGACGGAGTCCACCGGCTATCCTTCTGGCATCCGGACTTTGACCCCGCCTACCGCCGCCTGCCGGCCCTCATCGCGGCCCTTCGCGAGAAGTCCCGGCACCTGACCGCCCTCGGGGTAACCGCGCCGGTGTCCGGGCAGGTGGGCCGGGAGCTCCGGAACCAACTGAAACCCCATCGAAACTGGGCTCCGCCGGCTCCCGCCGACGCCCCACTTCCCCCCATCGAGGTCATCCGGGCCGACGGTGCCGAGGCCAAGGAGCGGCTCTGCGCCGGCCTGACCGACCGGCTCCGCCAGGCCCTGGAAAACGGACGGCCGGGAGTGGTCTGGAGCCGATGGGAGCCTGCGTCCGCCCCGCCGATCCAGCCGAATACCGGACCCGGGCCATTGCAGCCGATCATCCTCACCCACGAGGCGGCTCCGACGCCCCGAAAGCCGGCCCGGCCTCTGAGCGCCCCTGATTTCCGTCCCCGCTACACTCCGCCCCACGCGGCCCTTTCCCGCCCGGTCGAGCCCTTCGGGCCGGCGGCGGACCCGTCTTCGGCTCCGACCGGCGGGCTCTGGGTCAGCTCCGAAGCACGGACGCCCGGCCTTCCGCCGCCTTCCGCCTGGGTCATCCAGACCGCTCTCTCCGGAGGACTCGACGATTGGCGGGACCGGACCTGGCCCCGGCCGGCGGGCGGAGCGGCCGCCCTCCTTATGGCCGACCTGCCTGACCCGGCCTGCGAGTCGGACCGATCCGCCCGGGGAACCCTGACGCCGGCCTGCGTGGACGCCCCCTGTCCCTTCGGGCGCCTCACCCTCTGCGATGACGGCATCGGCCATCGGGAAATCGAGGCGGCGGTCCCGTCGCCCCGGTCGGTCTGCCGGGAAGGGGTCCGG
>CAZWGY010000701.1:0-1514 GCA_964633575.1 uncultured Desulfobacteraceae bacterium | reverse complement strand
GGAGACCGGACCACCCTCCGTCGGACTGGGGTCATAATCCCCAGCCGGCCCGGTAACTGTTTCTTATGGATTTGAAATTGCTAAAGTTATGGATCTGGGGCGATGTGGGATCAGGGGGGACGCTTGATGAGTGATGAGTGATGATAGAGACCTCCGAGGTTTCCAAAAAAATTGGAAACCTCGGAGGTCTGATGAGGACTGAGTCCGGTGGGGATCAGGAAAAGAGCTTGTATTTGTGGATCTTTTTGTAGAGGGTCTTCCGGTTGATCCCGAGAATCTCCGAGGCCCGGCTCTGGTTCCCGCCGGTCTCTTCGAGGATCGCCAGAATGTGGGCCCGCTCCATCTCCGCCAGGGTCTTGAGCCGGCCGCCGGGGAACGACCGGCGGGCGCCCACGTGGCTGGGGAGGTCGTCCGGGGTGATGGTCTCCGATTCGGCGAAGATCATGGCCTTGCTCACCACCGACTTGAGCTCCCGGATGTTTCCCGGCCAGTGGTATCCCCGAAGCAGGCATAATGCCTCGGGAGAGATCTTTTTGGCTCCGTACCGGGCGGCCCCGGTCTTCAGAAAATGTCGGGTGAGGGGATCGAGGTCCCCGGGACGCTCCCGGAGAGGCGGCACCTGAATCTGCATGACGTCCATCCGGTAGAACAGGTCCATCCGGAGCGTCCCCTGCTGGACGGCCGCTTCGAGGTCGATGTTGGTGGCCAGGATGATCCGGCTGTCCACTGAAATCTCCCGGGTGTCCCCGATCCGGCGGAACCGCCGGGTTTCCAGGAACCGGAGAAACTTTTTCTGGATCTCCAGGTCGATGTTGCCGATCTCGTCAAGAAAGAGAGTCCCGCCGTGGCTCTTTTCCACCAGACCGACCTTGGCTTCCGTGGCTCCGGAAAAGGCGCCCTTCCGATGGCCGTAGAGTTCGCTTTCGGCCAGGTTGTGGCTCAACAGTCCGCAGTCCAGGGGAACGAACGGCCCCTTCCGCCGGCCACTGACCTGATGAATGGCCAGGGCCAGGACATCCTTGCCCACGCCGGTCTCGCCCTGGATCAGGACGGTGTGGTCGGTGGGGCCGATCCGGTTGACCATAAGGTAAACCTCACCCATGGCGGGACTCGGACACCGAACCGTCCCCTCGAGCCCGGCCGGGGGGGCCGCGCCGGTTCCGGCCCCCATTTCGCCGGCGGACCGGCGCTCCCGGATGATCTGACGGATCAGGGCCAGGAGCTCGTCGAGCTTGAAGGGCTTGGTGATGTAGTCCCGGGCTCCCAGCTTCATCGACTCCACGGCCGAGTGGATGTCGCCATAGCCGGTGACCATGATGACCTCGGCGTCGTGGGCGGTCTCCTTGATGGCCCGGAGCGTCTGAATCCCGCTCATCCCGGGCAGCTTGATGTCGAGCAGGACGACATCGATCCCCCCCGCCGCGAATCGTTCGAGCCCCTCTTCGCCGTTGGCGGCCGTCATCACCTCGAACCCCTCCAGCGAGAGCTCGTTTTGAATCAGGCGACGGATGTTC
>CAZWGY010000700.1:0-1528 GCA_964633575.1 uncultured Desulfobacteraceae bacterium | reverse complement strand
CCTTCCACCGGTTTCCCCGCTCCTTTGTCCGCCCCAGGTCGTAAAGCCGCTGGGGCAGGTCCCGGTAGATTTCGGCGATCCGGCCGAAGCCGGGAAAGTCGAGGAGCCGCTCCAGCCGGTCCGCGTCGGTCAGATCCCCCGACGCATCAGGGTCCAGGGCGGCAAGATCGGCCATCAGCCCCTCGATCCGTTCGTGGGAGATCTCCGCAAAAAGGGCGTCCAGCCGGTCTTCCATATCCGTTTCCTCCACCTCGCTCTGAAACCACGGCTGAGGGTCGGCTTCCGACAGAAAGTACTGGTAGGTTTGCCGCAGGTACCGGTAGAGGAGCCGGTTGGTCTCGATCAGCCCGTCATCCGGGGGATCGGAGGTCTCTAGCCGCGCTTTCAGCAGAAGGGCCGCGAGCTTCCGGATCTGGTAATGGCTCTTTACAAAGCGGAAAAAATCGGTATCATCCAGGGTCCGAATCCGGCGGAAGGCGTCGTCAACCACCGGGAGAAACCGATTTAGCTCGTCGCCGGCATCCCGGAGGATCTTCTGGATGAAGAGCAGGATGTTATCGGCCGCGTCGGCCCGAGTGGCCTCCTCCCGGGCCTGACCAATGGCGTCGATGAATATCTCGACCAGTCGCTCGGCCGCGGCCGGCCCCGCCTCGTGTTCGGCGAGGAGATGAAAGTAATTGAGGGCATAGCCCCGGGCCTCCTTGACGATGAACCCCCAGTTTTTATGGGGGTGGGACAGTTCGGTCAGAAAGGTCAGAACCCCTTCCTGGATTCCATAATACTTGGACAGGGCGTCCTGGATGACCCGATACTTGTCGTCAATGGTGACATCGACCTGATAGGTGGCCAGATTGGCTTCCAGCGCGGATGATTGGATCACGTATGACTCCTTGCACCTGCCGTCATGGCGGTGTGAAAAATGAGCATATCACCAATTGAATTTATCACAGTATCCATTTTGATATCAAGGATAAAGCCCCCCCATGACCCGACGGATCGTCAGTGAAACGGCGGTGATTCTCCTGGTGGCGGTCACGGCCGCCCTGGTGATCAATTCCCTTCGTCCCTCGGGGATTCGGATCTTCGAATCCCCCGCCCCGTCAACCGTCTCCGACGGGGCGTCATCCGGTGAGCCGGGAAGCGAGATCCCCCTGAGCGAGGCGATGGACCGATACGCGGCCGGCGATGTCCTCTTTGCCGACGCCCGCCCGCCGGCCGACTATCGGGCCGGCCACATCGCCGGAGCCCGCAACCTGCCGGTGAACGCCTTCGAGGAGTGGATCGGTGACTTCATGGCCGAAGTCGCCCCCGAGACCCTGATCATCACCTATTGCGACGGGGTCCACTGCGAGCTGGGCGCCGAGCTGGCCCAGGAACTCACCTGGGCCGGATACACAAACGTCCGCCACCTGGCCAACGGCTGGACCCGCTGGCGTGAGGCGGGTATGCCCACGGAGTCGGGAAGCCCATCCTGAAGCGTGGTCAGCGGCCTTCCGAGCCGCGACCTTTCCTTCCGAGCCGCGACCGT
>CAZWGY010000699.1:0-1534 GCA_964633575.1 uncultured Desulfobacteraceae bacterium | reverse complement strand
TAAGGTTTCTGGTCGATAAGCAGATCGATGATCTCCTGTCTGATTTTTTGAAAATCGGCCATGTCTTTCGTATTGTTCACCTGACCCCCGGACTCGGTGGAATCGGCGCCCAGCCCCTCCCCTGAAGCGCCGCTGGGGTTGAAACCCCAGGCCATAAGCCGTTGCCGCTCCTCGGCATTCATTAACCCAGACCATGTTCGTATGGGCGCCCCCCCGGGAGCGCGGGCGTCCCGCCCTACCACCGTTTTCCGACGGCCAGATACCGCCCGGGGACGTCGGTGATGTGGGGGGCGGTGAAGCCCGCTTCGATGAAGAGGGCGGTCATCCGGGCCGGATCGGGCAGGATGTCGTCGGCGACGGCGTTTTCGGAGCCGTGATGGCGGGCCAGCTCTTCCCGGCTCAGGAGATGGGCGATGACGAGGTCCGCTCCCGGCCGGGCCACCCGAGCCAGCTCCGCCAGCGCCCCTTTGGGGTCATCGAAGTGGGGAAACGCCGCAAAGCAGATGATGTGGTCGAAGATTTTCGCCCGGCAGGGGATATGGTGGACGTCGGCCTGGAGCACCAGGTCCCGGCCGTCGGACCGGTGAGCCGTCGCCTCCCGGACCATGTTCCTGGACCGGTCAAAGGCCCAGATCCGGGCGGACCCGCCCCCCGCCCGGCGGAGATAGGGAATGAGAACGCCGGGGCCGGTGCCGACGTCCAGAATCCGGCTGCCCCGTCTGACGCCAAACAGGGGAACGAGGGCCTCCAGGCGTTTTCGGACGGCGGGCGGGTAGCAGGTCGCTTCCCAGTCCCGGGCCCGGCTGTCGAAGAAATCCTGTCGGGATGTCATGATCGCCTCCGGGTTCGGTGCCGCCGCGCAAAAAAAGCCACGACGACCCAATTGTAGTGTAAACGCCCCTGGGCCTTCGTGGCTCCCTTGACAACGCTCTATGGAATGCGACTCCCGGCTTCCGCCGCCGGATTCATGGAAAATGGGTAAAGGATAAGGGCCACGATGTCAAGTCAAATCATTTAAGATAAACCCTCATGAACGGGGTACCGCGATCACCCCCAGGCATGAAAATGGTTTTTAACCGTTCAGAGCCGCGACCGTCAGGGAGCGCATTTTCGACGTTCGATCGGCTCGCCGTGCCGCATGGAAAACGCTAGCTCGCCCTTTCAGGGCTTAAATAAATTATTTGGTCCAGGTTCCCAGGGCGTTGCCCTGGGCTTTATCAACTCGCGCCTTCGGCGCTTTCACGACTCTTGACCTCGGAAATTATGTCGGCGTTCAGGCCCGGCACGGCTTCCGAGCCGCGACCGTCAGGGAGCGTGTTCTCGGCCTTCGATTGGCTCGCCGTAACGCTCCCTCACGGTCGCGGCTCTGCATTGTTGGAGCACGGACGTCACTTATTTTCACGATAAACATTAGTGCTGAGGACTGAGGCGCGCCGGTTGTAGGGACAGGGCAGGCACGGGGGCCTGCCCCTACGGGTCTCGCGCCAATTGTAGGGGCAACCCCCCGTGGTTGCCCTCAACTAAGTGATGAGGA
>CAZWGY010000698.1:0-1539 GCA_964633575.1 uncultured Desulfobacteraceae bacterium | reverse complement strand
AAAATTCGGGCGGGACGCCCGCGCTCCCAGGGCGGCCGCAAGGTCCGCCCCTACATGATGCGGGCGGGACGCCCGCGCTCCCAGGCGCCGATAGAGACCTCCGAGGTTTCCAGCAAAGAGACCTCCGAGGTTTCCAAAACCTCGGAGGTCTCACCATAGTGGTTGCCCATAACGGGCGGACACTCGGGTCCGCCCCTACAAAATGCGGGCGGGACGCCCGCGCTCCCAGGGCGGCCGCAAGGTCCGCCCCTACGATCCGCCCCGCCCAGTCCTCACCGCCCGTTATGGGTCAGTGGTCATTATGTCAGAGACCGGCGGAACCATCCACTACTCAACCGCAACAACCCGATAGGTATCCCCCCCGGAAAGCGGCTCGATAACCCCTTGCTCGATGTCCCGCTGGAACAGTTCGGTGATTGTGGCCCGGAGGTCGGGAAGGTCCGGGTAAACTTTGGCGAAATAGCCGGCGCATTCGGCGATCATCTCCTCCAGGGTAAACTCCGAAAACCCGTCCCGGATAAAGGCATAATCGACGGCCAGTCGGCCGGCGTCTCCCCGGTAAGTTTTCAGGCGGACCGGGCCGTTGGTGAGCGCCGTCGTCCGGGCGGCCTTGACCCGGCGGGCGATCCGCTGGATGCTGAAGACCTCGAGGGGGATGTGCCCGAGAATGGCGTCCTGGATGAGGGCCGCGGTTTCGGCTTCCAGGAGCCGGGTCGCTTCGGCGTTCCGCCCCTTTTTTTCGATCAACCGGACCGTGAAATGAACGGCGTTGATGTAGTCGGTGAGCCACTCGTCTTCCTTGAATTTCATCCGAATCTTTCTCGGTCTCGCCCGCGGGCGGGCTGGAAGCCCGCGCTCCCAGGGGTGATTGGTGTTTATTCGGGGTTTCCACTCCTCGACGGTCCCGTCGGCCGGGTATTTCAGAGGCTCTACTCTACCATGAGGGCGGGCCGTCGGCAACGACTCGACTGAAAGGCATCATCCGTCTTGACGGAATCGTGCTCCTTGCCTATAATTTTCTCGACTATTGCCCATTGGGAGACGGATGCCATGCGACAACTATTGATCCTGGGGGGCCTGACGCTCTGCCTGGCCATCGCCGGACCGGCGGCCGGGGAACCGGCACCCGGAGGGGATGCCCGTCCCGAGGCGCCCGCGCCTGAGCCACGGCGGGGCATGGTCGCCCCCGAGTTTTACGAGACCGACCTCCGGACGGTCCTTCGGTATCTGAAGCGCGTCAGCGGCTGGAATTTCGCCGTGGACCCGGATGTCTCCGGCACCGTGACCCTGTCTTTTGATCATCCGGTCCCCTGGGAGACCGTTCTCCGGGTGGTCTTGAAAATGAACGGGCTGGCGATGGAGACTTATGGCTCCCAAACGATTCACATTTTCCGTAAGCAATGAGCCCCGCCTCGGCGGGGAAGCGATCTACCCATGACATAAGACATAAGCGAACGAGTGCATGACGATCCCGATTTCGATTTCGATTTCGATTTCGATAACCCATTACCCATGAAAAGACCTCCGAGGTTTCCAAAA
>CAZWGY010000697.1:0-1545 GCA_964633575.1 uncultured Desulfobacteraceae bacterium | reverse complement strand
CCCCACTCTCCCGAATGACCGCCCCATGATCCTCGCTCAGGACCAGGACGGCGAACCGGTCCACCCGGTCGAGGGTGTCGGTGCTCAAGGAAGCATAGTCGAATCGGCCCCGGAGGTCCGTGTAGCCGTCCTTGTAGAAGATGACCTCACCGCTTTGCATCCGGGCGTAAACCTTGACGTAAACGGCCGGCAGCGGCTCGCCGGTGTCGGCTCGGGCCACTCGGAGATGACCGTATGTTTCGATGACCTGGACATCGAGATCGTTGGTATAGACGGCCGTGGCCTTCCGAATGCCCTCGGCGGTCACCTCTACCATCAGATTGGCCGACTTCAGGTCCTCGGGCAGCGTCAGGGTATAACTTGCCTTTTCCTTTGGCAGATCCACATCCATCGTCGCGTTGGGACGGATATAGGCGAAGTGGTCGGCGCTCGTCTCCACAAACGGATTCCGGGAAAAGAGGAGCTCCAGATCCATGGGATAGATGTTGACCCGGCAGGCCGAGAGGTTCTGATACCGGATGGTAAGCCGGCGGTCGGTTACGGAGAAATCAAACGAGGGCTCCGAAGCCGCCAGCCGTCCCTGCCGGGCATCGCGGTCGTCGGGATCGGCGGGCCGAGACTCCTTGCCGGTGATCTCCCGGATCTGGGCGGCGGCTTCCCGGAACAGGTCCCGCCAGCGATCCACCGGATAGTCGGCGTAGGCAGCGGCCGTCTCCCTTGCCCGGTCGATTTCCCGGTTATAGAGGTCGATGTAAGTCCGGAGGTAGTCGTATTGAATCCGGGTTGTTATCCGATCCGGATCGATCATCTCGAAAAAGCGGATGGCCTCGGCGATCCGATCCTGGAGCAGGAGATAGTAGGTCACCGCCATCCGGTCGGCGTCGCTCAGAGCGGGCCGGTAGCTCAGGTAGGTCATCAACTGGTGGTACTGATGATGGAAACGGTTATTCAGGATCTTCGGCCCCTCGCCCAGAGGGTGAGTCCGTGCGTTGACCAGCGGCCGGTATTCCAGGTGCTGATAGGTCCGGCGATCCACCGGGTCCACCGTGAGCAAAGGAGTGTCGATGGCCATACCACACTGATCGGCGAAGGGGGAGTGCTCCAGGTAGGCCCGTGTGGCGGACCGGTCCCGGTGATGAATCCCGTAGGACCAGAGCAGATGGTTGTAAATCCGGCGGTCCTTCAGGATATCGATGGCGCCGGTGAAAAACGCCCGGTCACGCATCCGGAAAGCAATTGCATCCAAATCGATCCGGTGGAGGTTTTCCTCACGAAGATATTGCAGGACCTGGTCATCGGTCCCGTTTTGCGAGACGTCCTTCCACGATCCCCGATCCACCGTCTCGACCTCGGCGACAACATTCATCGTCCCGGCTTCGGAGGTGGCGATGACGCCCGCTTCCTCGGAAACCTGGACCGGGTAGTGGGAGAACCGTCCGGTCTCCGGAAAATAGAAGAAGTATTCGCCGGTCTGGGTGGCATAGGGATCAATCGTCACCGTCCGCCCCCGGGTGTAAAACCCGTTTTGGATCGGCATCGCCCCTC
>CAZWGY010000696.1:0-1554 GCA_964633575.1 uncultured Desulfobacteraceae bacterium | reverse complement strand
CCTCCGAGGTTTCCAAATTTTTTGGAAACCTCGGAGGTCTCTATTCCTCATCACTCATCACTCAGCACTAATGTTTTCACGATAAACTACAGCTCCCGGAGACCACCCGATGGGCTCACCGGGTGGCCGGGGGCCGGACGCCGCCGATTCAGGATTGAGCCTTTGGCCGGCCCGGCATCACCCGGATCAGCGGGATGCCCAGGGTCCCCATGAGCGCGCAGATCAGGTAGGTGGACCGGAGACCGATGGCGTCCCCGAGCATCCCCACCAGGACAACCACCGCAGACCGGGCCATGAACGAGGCCATCATGAACAGCCCGTTGGCCGCCGACGGGCTTTCCGGAGCATGCTCCTGGACCAGGGCCAGCATCACCGGGGTGGTGGACAGGAGGGTAAATCCGGTGAGGATCAGCATCAGGTACCGGACCGGTCCGCCGATCAGGACGAACAACAGGAGGCCCACCGGGGCTCCAATCAGGGCGATGGACAGGACCCGCCGCCGGCCCCAGCGATCGCTGAAGTGGCCCGCCGCCAGAACCCCGGCTACCCCGGCGGTCTCCATCAGGGTCAAGCCGGCGCCGGCCAGCCAGAGGTTCCCGGTCTCCTGGCGGATAAAGGTGGGGAGAAAGGCCGTCATGGCCGCGTGCATGAATCCCCGGGCAAAGAGGATGCCCACCAGGGGCAGCATCACCGGCCGGACGGCGGTTACCGTCTGAGCCAGGGACCGGCGCCGGGCAATGGAGATCCGATGGGACGGGTCGTGAAACCGGAAAAAGAGCCAGACCGACGCCAGAATCCCGACGGTCATCACCGGGTAGAAGCCCTCCAGCCCCATCAGGGAAACCGCGCCCACGGCGATCACCGGACCGACGGCCCGGGCCAGCTCGCCCCCGGTCATATAAAAGCTCATCCCCCGCCCCATCCGGTCTCCGGAAAGCCGGGCCACCATGGTGGGCGCCGGAACGTGGAACAGGGCCACGCTGATCCCGGTGACCAGCAGCAAGAGGAGAAGGACGCCATAGGTAGGCGCCACTCCGATGAGGCTCATGGGAACGGCGGTGGTGGCCGGGGCCAGAATCACGAAATACCGGACGCTCACCCGGTCGGCCAGCGACCCGATAAACGGGTTGGCCAGCGACGGGATCTGCATGACGGTGGTGAGAAACCCGGCCTGGGTCAACGACAACGAGAGCTTGTCGATGATCAGGGGCAACAGCGGCGCCAGAAACGACGAATAGACGTCGTGGATGAAATGGCAGGCCGACAGCGCGATGACGCCGCCGGTCCGGAAGGTCCCGGCGGGCCGGGATGTCGGGTCAGTCGCGGACATGGCGTATCCTTCCCGCCGGCCGAGAGGCCGGTCGAATCGGTTCAAATCGGCTTTCTATTCCACCGATTCGTCGGGAAGTCAAGGGGGCATGATCGTCTTTTGGGCCGGCATTTTGAATCATACGCCGCACGCCAACGCGGTTAAAGACCTCCGAGGTTTCCAAAAATTTGGAAACCTCGGAGGTCTTTCCTGGGAGCGCGGGCGTCCCGCCCGCATTATGTAGG
>CAZWGY010000695.1:0-1572 GCA_964633575.1 uncultured Desulfobacteraceae bacterium | reverse complement strand
CTCCCTGACGGTCGCGGCTCTGAGCCCCGGTTCCGAGCCGCGACCGTTAGGGAGCGGGGCGAGGTCGGCCACGGGAGCCTTCCCCTGCGAGTCCCGCCTTTGGCGGGAAAGGATTTCACCCCTCGATCACCCGGATCTCCCGCCAGCCCCCCCGGCGGTACCGCCCGTAGGTGACCACGTACAGGGAAGCGATAAAGACCGTCAGGCAGCTCCAGGCGTAGATCAGGCCGGCGTTGAAAAGGGCCATTCCGGCCACCAGGGGGACGACGAGGACGAGGATGGAGACGGTGGCCACGCAGACCATGATGAATCGGGTGTCCCCGGCCCCCTTGAGCGCGCCCATGTACACCATGTATCCGGCGTCGAAGAGCATGTAAAGGACCACGAACCGCAGGATCACCTCGCCGGTCCCGACCATGAGGCCGAAATCGGTGGAGTTGAGGTCCCGGGGGCGGAACAGGGAAAAGATCGGCTCCGGAAAGGCGAGAAACACCACTGCCATGGCGAGGGTGTAGCCCAGGGCGATTTGGATGGTCCGGGTCACCGCGCCGGCCGCCTGGTCCGGCAGATTCCGGCCCAGCGATTGACCCACCAGGATGCTCGCCCCCATGGACAGCCCCACCATCGGCATGAAGGCCAGGGAGTTGATGGAAAAGACGATGTTGCTCACCGCCAAAGCCGTCTCCCCTAGCCGGCCGACCGCATTGATAAAAAACGCGAACGCGAAGATCTCAGTGGTGAACTGAGCCCCGGCGGGAACCCCGAAGCGGAGCAGGCGGAGAAAACCGTCAACCGACGGGGCAAACCGCCGGCGAACGCCATACCGGCGGTCGTTGGCGTCGGTGAAAACGGTGACGACGAAGCACCCGGTGATCACGGCCCAGGCGGTCACCGTGGCGATCCCGGCGCCCACGATCCCCAGCTCCGGCAGGGGGCCAAGGCCGTTGATGAGGGCATAATCGAGGGGGATGTTGACGGCGGTTCCAACCAGGTGAGCGAACATGACAATCCGGGTCCGGCCCCGTCCGGCGTGAAACCCGGCCAGAGTCACCCCGAGTATGTGGATGCCGGCCCCCTGGCAGAGGATCTGGAAGTAAACCCGCTCAAGCGCCTGGATCTCGGGGGGATGGCCGGTCAGTCGAAAAAGCGGTCCGGCGGCCAAGCTCAATGCCGCCAGGACCAGGCCCGCGCCGGCTGAAAACCAGATCCCCTGCCAGAGCATCCCCCCGACCCGGCTGTGGTCCCCGGCGCCGGTGTACTGAGCGATAAAGACGTGGACGTAGCCGGCAACGCCCATGAAAAACGAAATCAGCCAGAACGCCACGACGCCGGCGGGCATGGCCGCGGCAATGGCCGCCACCGAATACCGGGCCAGAAAGATCCGGTCCGTGAATTCCATGACCATGGTCGTGCCCATGGTGATCGCCAGCGGCAGGCTGACCCGCAGGATCTCCCCGTAAGAATAGGTCTCACGGCTCCCCGTCCCCATGAATTATCCCCTTCCGAACGAAATAAAAAGGGCGATCTTACCCGGCCGTGCGTCCGCCGTAAAGCCCAAAACCAGCCGGCGGG
>CAZWGY010000694.1:0-1585 GCA_964633575.1 uncultured Desulfobacteraceae bacterium | reverse complement strand
GTCAAACGATATCATCAACTATAAACCGAGTTGTTTGGCTGATAGCTGGTGCCCATCCCGAAACGGCCCGTTTTCCTGTTTCTGGATGGGCGCGAGCTATCTCCGGTTTCGGCTGAGGACCTGCCGTGCGGCAATCAAGCGGGACCTGGCCCGACGCCACGCCGATGACCGGCCGGCCTACACCGCCGGCAAGGCGGCGATCATCGGGGAGATCCTCGGAAGCGTCGCTCCGACGGGA
The DNA here is from genome assembly GCA_964633575.1 of uncultured Desulfobacteraceae bacterium. Lineage (GTDB taxonomy): Bacteria > Desulfobacterota > Desulfobacteria > Desulfobacterales > JAABSP01 > CAYNGG01. Next base: position 1,347 of record CAZWGY010000694.1, on the reverse strand, counting down.
TGATCAGTTGGCGGCGGGACGGGTGGCCGCCTTGTAAACTCGAACCTGCTCGGCCATCCGGTCCGGCAGGTCTTCGGCCGTCAGGTGCTCCTCGATGAGGCGCTCAAAAGCTGATCCGATGACCACCCCATCGGCCACGCCGGCCACCGCCTTTACGTCCGCCGCCGTGGAGATCCCGAAGCCGACGCAGATGGGCAGCGGGGTCAAAGCCCGGAGCCCGGCGGCGTGGGAGGCGATGTCCCCGGTGTCCAGGCCGTCGGAACCGGTGACCCCGGTCTTGGAGATGAGGTAGATGAAGCCCGAGGCGCCGTCCACGATGGTCCGGACCCGCTCCGGCGGCGTGGTGGGGGCCACCAGCCGGACGAGGGAAAGGTCGCTGCCGGGCCAGGCATCGGTGAGCTCGGCCGACTCCTCGGGGGGCAAATCAACCACCAGGAGGCCGTCAGCCCCGGCGGCGAGGGCGTCCTCATAAAACCGGCCCGGCCCGTAAGCCAGGATCGGGTTGTAGTAGCTGAAGAGAATAATGGGGACGTCCGTCTCCTGGCGGACTCGTCCGGTCATCTCTATCACCCGGGCCAGGCGCATACCCCCGGCCAGGGCTCGCTGGGAGGCCCGCTGGATGACCGGGCCGTCGGCGGTGGGGTCGGAAAACGGAACGCCCAGCTCCAGGACGTCGAGCCCGGCGTGACACATTGCGGAAACAAGCCGGCGGGAGGTCTCGAAATCCGGATCTCCGGCGGTGACAAAGCCCACTAAGGCCCGGTCCCCCTCCGCCTTCAAACGGGCAAAGGTCGTATCAATTCGGTTCATGGGTAATCCTTAAAGCTGCCGGCATTGCCGGCGAGTTGTCGTGAAATATTTGTAGCGTTAAACCATCAGCCCCGGGTGGTCGCTGACAATCCCTAAATCTTTGTCGCCCCGGCCGGAAAGGTTGACCACGATGACCTGGTCCTTGTTCATCCGGGGGGCTTCGATCATCGCCTGGGCCAGGGCGTGAGCGCTTTCGAGGGCCGGGATGATCCCTTCCAGCCGGGAGAGCATGGAAAATGCCTCCAGGGCCTGCTGGTCGGTGACGGCGGCGTAAGTCGCCCGGACCAGATCCTTGAACAGGGCATGTTCGGGCCCCACTCCGGGGTAATCGAGCCCGGCCGATACCGAGTGGGCCTCCTGAATCTGCCCGTCATCGGTCTGAAGGACATAGGACTTGGCGCCGTGAAGAACCCCCACGGTCCCGGCTCCCAAAGTGGCGGCGTGTTTTCCGGTGGCCACCCCCTCGCCGGCCGCCTCCACGCCGATCATCTCCACGGGGTCACTGAGAAATGGGTAAAAGAGGCCCATGGCGTTGCT
>CAZWGY010000693.1:0-1600 GCA_964633575.1 uncultured Desulfobacteraceae bacterium | reverse complement strand
CATTCGAACCCACCACCGGCGCGACAATCCCGATTTGTAAGGGGGGGAGGGGTTGGATGAGCCGGATGAGACGATCGGAATGAATCCCGCGCCATTTATCCCCGCCAAAACCGTCTGGACGCCCCGCCCCGGATTTGCTAAAGCCTTTCCCTGAAAAGGGCGGATTGTCATCCGGATCCAAACCGATAACCGGCAAGGGGGCGCCATTGACACCGAAAACCATCTTCAAGCACTACCTCGACGGGCTGGCGGCCATCACCCAGCAGGGTGACGCCCGTGAGGAGAGCTACTACCCGGCCCTGGCCGATATGCTCGGCAAGATGGCCGAAGCGGCCGGCCAGACCGATGTCCACGTGACCACCCTGCCCGCCCCCACCGACGGCGGCAACCCCGATTTCCGGCTCTGGAACGGCACCGACCGGATCATCGGGTACATCGAAGCCAAACGGCCCACCGAGATCCACCTGGACGCAGTTGAGGCGTCCGAGCAGCTCAAGCGCTACCGCCACACCTTCCCGAACCTCATCCTTACCAACTTCCTTGAATTCCGGCTCTACCGGGACGGCCATCCCGTCGAGTCGGCCCTGATCGGCAGACCGGCGGTCCTCAACACCCTCGGCAAGGCCCCGCCCCCGGAGAAGCCTGACGCCCTCAAGGCGCTCCTGGACCGGTTTTTCGACTTCTCCCTGCCCAAGGTCTTCACCGCCGAGTCGCTGGCCGTCGGGCTGGCCAAACGGACCCGGATGCTCCGGGAGGTCGTCGCCCGGCAGCTTTTGGCGGAAGCCGACGCGCCCGGCGTCCTCAGCGGCTTCTTCGAGGCCTTCCAGACCTATCTCATCGGAACCCTGACCCGCGAGGATTTCGCCGACCTCTTCGCCCAGACCATCACTTACGGGCTTTTCGCCGCCCGGACCCGGACCCCGGACGAGCGCCGGTTCAACCGCCGGGTCGCCTTTGACCGCATCCCTCACACCATCGGCGTCCTGCGCCAGTTGTTCCGGTTCATCTCCCTGGGAGACATGCCGGATGAGCTGGCCTGGTGCGTCGAGGACATCGCCGAGGTCCTCGCCGTGGCCGACGCCCCGGGCATCCTCGACCGGTATTTCCATGAGGGCAAGGGCTCGGATCCCATCGTCCATTTCTACGAAACCTTCCTCATCCACTACGACCCCCGGGAGCGGGAACGACGGGGCGTTTACTACACCCCCGAGCCGGTGGTGGGCTACATCGTCCGGGCCCTCCACGACATCCTCAAAACCCAATTCGGCATGGCCGACGGGCTGGCCTCGGAAGGCGTCACGCTTCTGGACCCGGCCGCCGGAACCATGACCTTCGTGGCCCGGGCCGCCCGCCAGGCCGTGAATGAATTCGAGTCCAAATACGGAAGCGGCAGCCGGGAAGACTTTATCCGGGGGCACATCCTCAAAAATTTTTATGCCTTCGAGCTGATGATGGCGCCTTACGCCGTCGGCCATCTCAAGATGAGCTTCTTTCTGGAGGAGCTGGGCCATCGCCTCGAAGACGACGAGCGGATGCCGTTCTTTCTCACCAATACCCTCGACAACGAGGAGCTGGAACAAAGCAACCTGCCCGGCTTCTC
>CAZWGY010000692.1:0-1602 GCA_964633575.1 uncultured Desulfobacteraceae bacterium | reverse complement strand
GCCCAACCGATGATCAAGGCCGATGAAACGGAGGTAATCCGATGAAAACGCTGGTATTGCTCCGCCACGGCGAGAGCGAATGGAACCGGGAGAACCGCTTTACCGGGTGGACCGACGTGGGGCTGACGGAGCGGGGGGTCGAGGAGGCCAGGGCGGCCGGCCGGGTTCTTTCGGCCGAGGGGCTGACCTTTGACATTGCCTACACCTCGGTCCTCAGCCGGGCCATCAAGACCCTCTGGCTGGCGCTTGAGGAGATGGACCGGATGTGGATTCCCATCGTCAACCACTGGCGGCTCAACGAGCGACACTACGGGGCGCTCCAGGGGCTCAACAAGGCCGAGACCGCCGAGCGCCACGGGATGGACCAGGTCCAGATCTGGCGGCGCAGCTACGACGTGCCGCCACCGCCCCTGGAACCGGACGACCCGCGCCATCCCGGCCGGGACCCCCGGTACGCGGACCTCTCCCGCGATCAGCTCCCCCTGACCGAGTGCCTCAAGGACACCGTGGAACGGTTTCTCCCCTTCTGGCATGAGACCATTGCTCCGACGGTGGCATCCGGCCGGCGGGTTCTGATCGCGGCCCACGGCAACAGCCTCCGGGCTCTGGTCAAGTACCTCGACGGGATATCGGACGCGGAGATCGTGGGGCTCAACATCCCCACCGGAATTCCCCTGGTCTATGAGCTCGACGACGACTTTTCGCCCATCCGGAGCCGGTACCTGGGCGACCCCGACGCGGTCGACCGGGCCACCCGGGCCGTGGCCGATCAGTTGAAAGGCAAATCGGGAGAGGGTTCATAATTGGCCTTTGGTGTGGTATAATTCGACCCGACAAGTTGATGACCATAACGCCGGCCCCCCGCGCCGGGGGGTGGAAAGGAGAGTCAATGAGCAAGCTAAGCGTTACCGATATCGAGGTCAGCGGCCGTCGGGTCCTGATGCGCGCCGATTTTAATGTCCCGCTGAAGGGCGGCAAAGTCGCCGACGACAACCGCATTCAGGCGGCCCTGCCGACCATCCGACACATTATCGACCACGGCGGCCGGCTTATCCTCATGTCGCATCTGGGCCGACCCAAGGGGAAGCGGGTCCCCGAGATGTCTTTGAAGCCCTGCGCGGCGGCCCTGTCGGACCTCATCGGCGGGCCGGTGGGGTTCGTGGAGGATTGCGTGGGGGACACCGCCGAGGTGGCCGCCGCCGAGCTGTCCGACGGCGATGTCCTGCTCCTGGAAAACCTCCGGTACCACGCCGCCGAGACCGACAACGACCCCGAGTTTGCCGGCCGGCTCGCCCGGCTGGGCGAGGTTTACGTCAACGACGCCTTTGGCACCGCTCACCGGGCCCACGCATCCACCGAGGGGGTCACCCATCACCTCTCCCCCTGCGCGGCCGGGCTCCTGATGAAGCGGGAACTGGACTATCTGGGCACGGCCGTGGCATCCCCGGAACGGCCCCTGGTGGCCATCCTGGGCGGAGCCAAGATTTCCGGGAAGATCGACGTGATCGAGAACCTTTTGCCTAAGGTGGACCGGGTGCTCATCGGCGGCGGGATGGCGTTCACGTTTTTCAAGGCCAGGGAGATCGAGATCGGCAAATCCCT
>CAZWGY010000691.1:0-1606 GCA_964633575.1 uncultured Desulfobacteraceae bacterium | reverse complement strand
ACGCTGGCCACGCCGTCGTTCTTTAATTTTTGTTGGGATGGGTCCTTTTGGTAAACGTCGCGGTTTTTCATGGAGACCTCTTTAAGTATCCCGGTCGGCGGTGATCGGCACGGCCAGGTAATTCCATCCGTCATAGGCGTCGAGAAGTCGGTAGTTGTTGCCGTCACGGCTTCCCGGAAAGAAGACGAGGAGCTTGCCGGGGACGAGGGGGGCCAGCCGGTCCACCACGTCCTTGACCTTGAGGAACCCGAAAAGCGACCCGGCGCCCGTCACGGCGACGACCTCGTTTTCCTCGACGCCCCGGTCTTCGATGAACGCCTGGAAGGTTTTCACGATGAATTCCAGGTACCGGTGAATCAGGGTCGGGAGGAGGTGGGGCTTCTGGAAATAGCTTTCGGCATATTTCTGAGCGGCCATCCACTCGGCAAAGGAATCGGTCAGATCGAACCGTGCCCACCCGTGGCCGGCCCGGCGGGTGGCCATTTGGAATTCTTCGATCCGGGCTCTCAACCGGAGCTCGTCGGCCTCGTCATGGACGCAGAAGACCACCCGCTCGGGCGGGGCCGCGTCCGGCCGCCAGGGAACCGCGATATGCGCGGCATAGGCGGCGATCAGTCGTTTAATGCTGCTCACGAATCCACTCCGTTTCAGCTTCCGTCAGGCGCTGGGGAAAGAGGGCCTCGACCACGTCGCCGGCGCGTTTGAAGACCATCCAGCCTTTTCGGGAAGCCGCCTCGGCCAGCTCCATCCGGCGGTCCACGCCGCAATCCAGAAGCCCGGCAAAGTCGGTCAGAAAAAGGGATTCGCCCCGGCCGCCCGAAAGATACCCCAGGAGGAGGGCATAGGCCGCCGCGCCGGGGGTGGCTCCGGCCCGGGACCGGACCTTGTTGGCCTTCCCGGCCAGGTGACCGGATTGGGTCCAGGTTGAGTTGAGATTCTGGGCGGTCGATTTCAAGGTGGCCTTGCTGAACCGTCCCGGATTGAGGGCTTCGATAAAGGCTTCGAGATCCTCGCGGCGGACGGACTCCCCGGGTCCGTGGGACCCGATAAACGGGATGCTGGACCGCAAAATGGGGTCCCGGCCGCAGGCGCAGGCCAGAGCGATGAGCGGACGGGCGGCCGGGTCCCGGTCCCAGAAAAACAAGAGGTTCCGGAAGAGGGTCAGGGAAGGATCAAGCCCGTAGAGCGACCTCAGATGACGGACCGTGAGGTGGCGGGTCTTGCCCGACCGCTTCCCGAGACAGTTGTGGGTTTCGACGGCCTCGAAATAGTCCCGTGTCGCCGCGGCCGGGTTGTCCACCCAGGCGATGAGCCGGTCGAGCTCCGACAACATCATGGTCCGGGCCGTATGAACCCCTCCGGCCGTGGATGTAAAGCCAAACCGGCGTTTGTCCCGCTCGAGCGCGTCCATGATTCGGTCTCTCGCCATCCCCATTGCCCCTGTTCGCTATCGCTCCGTTCGGCGGGCATTGTAGAAGCGATTGGTCCGGATGTAAAGCGGTTAAGGACTGAGGGATGAGGGATGAGGGATGAGGACTGAGTGATGAGGACTGAGGACTGAGGACTGAGGACTGAGTGCTGAGGGCGCCCCTGGGAGCGCGGGCGT
>CAZWGY010000690.1:0-1620 GCA_964633575.1 uncultured Desulfobacteraceae bacterium | reverse complement strand
ACAGGCTGAGGGTCAGGGTGGTCCGTTCCGGCGGCGTCCAGGCCAGGGGCCAGTAGGATGTTGAAAGCGAGACCCGCAAACGGTGGCCGACTCGAAAGGTCTGGGCGATGTCGTTGAGCCGGACCCGGACCCGATAAGATTTTCCGGGCTCCAGAGGGCTGGGCCGCTCGTGGCTTTCCCGATGGGTCAGGTTCAACAGCCCGTAGGTGACTCGGGTGGCCCGGCCGTCCGGCAGGACGTCCGACAGGCGGACCGCGATCATTGCCACCGGCCGGTCCGACGAGAGGGTCAGCTCCATGATGGGGGCCCCCAGGATCTCGAGGTCGGCCGTCAGGGGATCGCCGTCAAAGACCAGCGCGCCGCCGTCCTCCTCCCGCTGGTCGCCGGGGAGGTCCGGGGGCGCGGCATAGGAGCACCACTTCCCCGCGAAGAGCCCCAGCCGGAGGGGCGATCGGAAGGACAGCGACGAGGTTGTCGAGGTCACCGGCTCGCCTTCCGGGACCAGCCGCCGGGGCTCAAGCCGGAAGGTCATCGGCTCGATGCCGGAGGCGGGCCACGCCCCTTCGGACACCCACCGGCCCGGCCGGGTATCGTAGGCGGCCCGGGGCTCGATGCCGTCGAGCATCCAGGCCCGGAGCATCGGCTCCTCGTCAACCCCGTTGGGCTCATCCCTGAGCCATCGATCCCACCACCGGAGGGCTTCCTGGAGAAAGCCGATGGCCGGTCCCGGCATCCCCTGATGGGGATACTTGTGGCTCCAGGGGCCGATCAGTCCCCGGCGAGGAACGCTCAATCCCTCCAGGAGACGAAAGACCGCGTTGGAGTAACCGTCGGCCCACCCGCTCACCGCCATGACCGGACATTGGATGGCGGAAAAGTCCTCACTGACCGAGCCGTGTTTCCAGAAATCGTCCCGGTGCTGATGCCGGAGCCAGTTGTCCAGCCAGAGCCCGCTTCCTTCCAGCCGCTGGTGCCAGAGCTCCCGCCACTTTTCCCCCACGATCCCGGGGTCCGGGGGCAGCGCGTTTCGAGCGAACATCACCGAGGCCCAGGACAGGTTGTCTCCCAGAAGACAGCCGCCCATGTAATGGACGTCATCGGCGTACCGGTCGTCGGTGGAGCAGACGGTGATCACGGCCTGGAGCTGAGGCGGCGCCAGAGCCGCGATCTGGAGGCCGTTGAAGCCGCCCCAGGAAATCCCGATCATCCCGATCCGGCCGTTGCACCAGGGCTGATCGGCGATCCAGGAGAGGATCGACAGGCCGTCATCGAGCTCCCCCTGGAGGTACTCGTCGGTCAGGACGCCCTCGGAGTCCCCGGCGCCCCGGATGTCAACCCGGACGCAGGCATAGCCGTGCCCGGCAAAGTAGCGGTGGTTCATGTTGTCCCGGTTTCGGGTGTGGTCCCGCTTCCGATAGGGAATGTACTCCAGAATGGCCGGGACCGGCTCCCCGTCGGCGCCCTCGGGCAGCCAGATCCGGGCCGCCAGCCGAACCCCGTCGGCCATGGGAATCCATGCGTTTTCGATCTCGTCCACCTTCCGGGGCAAATCGCGAACAATTTTCATGCGGCCGTCTCCTCGATTTGAAAGTTGAGCATCCTGATGCAGCGGCGGTAATT
>CAZWGY010000689.1:0-1622 GCA_964633575.1 uncultured Desulfobacteraceae bacterium | reverse complement strand
CACTCATCACTCAGTGGTATGCCCTTTGCATCAGGTTCCATGCAGTCGTTCCAAGAGGCCGTCGCATTCCGGTGGCATTGCCGTTCACGACGCGGCGGGTTCGCGACGGCCATCCATTCGGCGGTCGTCAACGTCATGAGCGCCCATTGGGCAAGGAGAAAAGGCATGAAGAAACCCCGTTTGAGCATATTTCAGAAAATGCTGATCGCCGCGAGCGCCCTGGTCATTGGATATTCGCTGTCCATGGTTCAGGGCCACTTGTCGAACCGGCGGGTCCAGCAGGAATTCCAGCGGATATCCGGGGCCCTGTTTCCAGCCGCCTTATGGATGCGGGAAGCTCGGAGCCTCTTCCAAAAACAGGTCGGACTTTATGAGGATGCCGTGATGAGCGGGACCCCGGACTTCATCGAGGCGGCTGAGGCGGCCGCCGGCCGGGCGGCCGATGTCCTGGTGAAAATCGCGGCTCTTGAAGCGCTTTCGCCGGATCGGGTTCAGGAAGCCAGGTCGGTCGAGGCGGCGTTGAGGGACTATACCCGGCGGGGGTCGCCGGTCTATCGACGGCTTTCCGATGCCTCCGAAGACGAGATGACCGAGGGGGAGATGGACGCGGCCGCCGATCTGGCCAGAGCCAAGGACGCCCTGTCCATTCGCCTGGGCGATCTGATCGACAATCTTTCCGGAGACTTGAACACCAACATCGAAACAACCGTGGCCGATTTCGACCGGCGGGAAAAGCTGAGCCTGGCCCTTTTCGTGGTATTTCAGGGCATCTCGCTGCTCCTGTTTTTCCGGGTGTCCCGGACCACCATCGTTCGGCCGGTCCGACGGGCCGTCCTGGCGCTGAAGGGCATCAGCGACTCGATGGCCGTCTCTTCGGCGAACGTTTCCACTTCCAGTCAGTCCCTGGCCAACGGCGCGTCCGAACAGGCCGCCGGTGTTGAAGAGACATCATCGGCACTGGCCGAGATGCTGGAGATGACCCGGGGAAACCGCACCAGCGCCCGGGAGGCCGAGTCGATCACCGCCGCCACCATCGAGATCATCCGGGAAGTTGACGATCACATGCACCGGATGAAGGATGCAATCGGCGAGATCACCGAGTCCAGCGAGGAGACCCGGGAGATCATCAAGCTTATCAACGACATCGCCTTTCAGACCAACATCCTGGCCCTGAACGCGGCCATCGAGGCGGCTCGGGCCGGGGATGCGGGCATGGGGTTCGGCGTGGTCGCCCAAGAAGTTCGGAGTCTGGCCAATCGAACCGCCTTGGCGGCGGAAAAGACCAATGAGCTCATCGACCGGACGGCCGCCGCCGTCCGTACCGGGAACGGGCTGGTGGACTCCACCTTGGAGACATTCCAGAAGACCATCGCCGGCACTCACCAGCTCTGGGCGATTTCCGAGCGGATTCTGGCTTCATCCGAGGCCCAGTCCGAGGGCATCAATCAGATCAATGGGGCGGTGCGCCAGATCGAGACCATCGCCCAGAACGCGGCCGCCGGGGCGGAAGAATCATCGGCCGCGTCTCAGGAGCTGGCCGGTCAGGCGGTGATCTTGACGGGGGTGGTCAATCGCCTGTCCACGCTCTTTGTGGGCGGAAAGGGAGTCGATGGGCTTGAGCT
>CAZWGY010000688.1:0-1626 GCA_964633575.1 uncultured Desulfobacteraceae bacterium | reverse complement strand
GCCTCCGCCTGGAGCCGGTCGAGGTGGTCCCGGCCCAAGAAGCTTTCGGTGTAGATCTTGTAGATTTCCTCGGTGCCCGACGGCCGGGCCGCGAACCAGCCGTTTTCCGTCACGACTTTGATGCCGCCGATGGGGGCGTTGTTGCCCGGAGCCCGGCTCAGCTTGGCGAGGATCGGCTCTCCGGCGAGGGTTTCGGCTGAAATCCGATCCGGGGTGAGATTTTTCAGGATCGCCTTCTGCTGGGTCGTGGCCGGGGCGTCGAGCCGTTCGTAGATGGGGCTGCCGAATTGCTCGGTGAGCCGGCCGTAAAGGATCCCCGGGTCCTCACCGGTTTTCGCGGTGATTTCGGCCGCCAGGAGATTGAGGATGATCCCGTCCTTGTCGGTGGTCCAGACGGTGCCGTCCTTCCGGAGAAACGAAGCCCCGGCGCTCTCCTCGCCGCCAAAGCCGTAAGTGCCTTCCATGAGTCCGTCCACGAACCACTTGAAGCCCACCGGGACCTCGGCCAGGGGCCGGCCGAGATGAGCCGCGATCCGGTCGATCATCGAGGAGCTGACCAGGGTCTTGCCCACCGCCGCGTCCGCCGGCCAGTCCGGGCGATTCTGGAAAAGGTACCATAAGGCCACGGAGAGATAGTGATTCGGGTTCATCAGCCCGACGCTCGGAGTGACGATCCCGTGGCGGTCGGTATCGGCGTCATTGCCAAAGGCGATGTCGAAGCGGTCCTTGAGCCCGATGAGGCTTGCCATGGCATGGGGCGAAGAGCAGTCCATCCGGATCTTCCCGTCCTTGTCCACGGTCATGAAGGCAAAGGTCGGGTCCACCGTCGGATTGACCACTTCGATGTTGAGGCCGTACCGGTCGGCGATGGGCTCCCAGTATGCCACCGCCGACCCGCCCATGGGGTCAACGCCGATCCGGAGCCCCGCATCCCGGATGGCCGCCATGTCGATGACGTTTTCCAGATCCGCCACATAAGGAGTCATCAGATCGGTCTCCCGGGTGGAACTGGTCGTCAGGGCCCGCTGGAAGGGACGCCGCTTGACGCTCGATTTGCCGAAATCGAGAATCTCGTTCGCCCGGTCCTCGATCCAGCGGGTAGTCCCGGTCCCGGCCGGGCCGCCGGTGGGCGGGTTGTACTTGAAGCCGCCGTCCTCGGGCGGGTTATGGGATGGGGTGATGACGATGCCGTCGGCCAGAAGACCGTCCGCGTGCCGGTTATGGGTGAGGATGGCGTGGGATATCACCGGGGTCGGAGTGTAACCCAACCCTTTCTGAATCCGGGTCTGGACGCCATTGTCCGCCAGGACCTCGATGGCGGTGGCCAGACTCGGCTCGGACAGGGCATGGGTGTCCATGCCGAGAAAAAGCGGTCCGTTGATCCCGTGGAGGCGCCGATATTCGCAGATTGCCTGGGTCGTTGCCAGGATATGGTCCTCGTTGAAGCTGTTCTTTAACGATGACCCCCGGTGCCCCGAAGTGCCGAAGGCGACTCGATGGCTGGACACCGTCGGGTCCGGGTGATGGGTATAATAGGCGCTCACCAGTCGCGGGATATTTGCCAGGATCGATCGAGGGGCCGGCTTGCCGGCCAGCTCATGCAGTGCCATGATAAACCTCCGTCAG
>CAZWGY010000687.1:0-1635 GCA_964633575.1 uncultured Desulfobacteraceae bacterium | reverse complement strand
CTCCGAGGTTTTGGAAACCTCGGAGGTCTCTTTGCTGGAAACCTCGGAGGTCTCTCTCCCCGGTCGGCCGGGCGCTGAAGCCCAACGCCGCGGCGCCGATGAGGAGCACCGCCAGGGCGATGAGTCCCCGGCGGATCGGATGCCCCTCGGCGCCGCGACGGTCGCTCCCCCGGGCCGGGGGGCGGCCGCCGCTCGCGTCGGGCGCCATGGCGTTATCCGGAGAAGCTTTTGAAGATGTCGTAGCTCACCAGGATGCCGAGGGCCCGGACTACCTGATTGTCGGATTTGAGGCCTTCGGCGTCCAGTGGCCCGTATTTGTTTTCGGGGCGCCGCCGGCGCGGCTTCCCGTCGTCCTCATCCGATTCGGCATCGTCGGGCTCAGCCTCCAGGTGGTTCTTCAGGTCCTTCTCCTTTAGCATCTCGTCATCTTCCACGGTCTCAGGGTCGATGTACCGCTGCTTGACGATGATGTCCGGCTCGATCCCCTGGGCCTGAATGGATTGACCGTTGGGAGTGTAATACCGGGCGATGGTGAACTTGAGGCCGTAGCCGTCCCGGAGGGTCTCCACCGTCTGGACGGAGCCCTTGCCAAAGGATGGGGTGCCCAGGATCAGCCCCCGCTTATGGTCCTGTAATGCTCCGGCGACGATCTCCGACGCGCTGGCGCTGCCCCCGTTGATCAGAACGACGATGGGATAGCCGTGGGTCTCGCGGTCCGGCCGGGCCCGGAACTCCTTGGTGTGCCGGGAGTGCCGGCCCTTGATGGAGACGATGGCCCCGCTGTCGAGAAAGACATCGGAAACATCCACCGCCTGATTCAAGAGCCCGCCGGGATTGTCCCGGAGGTCGAGGATCAGCCCTTTGAGGGGCGGGTCGGCCGACTCCATTTCCCGGAGCGCGGCCTTGAGGTCGTCGGTGGTGTTGTTCTGGAAGTTGGTGATCCGGATGTAGCCATAGCCCGGTTTAAGGGTCAGGTGCCGGACGCTTTCAATGGGGATGATGTCCCGGATGAGGCGGAAGTCGATGGGCTTCGGCTCCTCTTCCCGGACGATGGTGATGACCACCTCCTCGCCCTTGGGTCCCCGCATTTTCTTGACCGCCTCCCAGAGCATCATGTCCTGGGTCGATTCGCCGTCCACCTTGATGATGATGTCCCCGGCCTCGATTCCCGCCTCATAAGCCGGGGTGCCTTCGATGGGGGAGATCACCGTCAGAACCCCCTTTTGCATGGTGATGACGATTCCGATGCCCCCGAACTCGCCCTGGGTATCGATCTGGAGCTCTTCGAAGGCCTCGGGCGGGAGAAACTGGGAATGCGGATCAAGGCTGGTGACCATGCCCTGGATCGCCTTGTGGATGAGGTCCTGGGTTTCCACCTCGTCAACGTAGTTCTTTTCCACCAGGTCGATCACGTCCGAAAAGAGCTTCAGGCCCTTGTAGGTCTCGGAATCGCCGGCGGAGAGGCTTCGGTAGAATCCGGAGCCCACCGTGGCCATCAGGACCGCGGCCACCATCAGCAGCCAGAGCCGCACATAGCCGTTACCGTGTCGCTTCATTGCCGTCTCCTTTTCCCCTACTAAAAAGACCTCCGAGGTTTTGTTTGGAAAGACCTCCGAGGTTTTGGTTGGAAAGACC
>CAZWGY010000686.1:0-1641 GCA_964633575.1 uncultured Desulfobacteraceae bacterium | reverse complement strand
GAGGTCTCACCATGTGCGGGCAAACCTCCGTGGTTGCCCATCGCGGGCGGACACGCAGGTCCGCCCCTACGACTTATGGGCGGGACGCCCGCGCTTCGGGCCAGAACCCGTTGCGACATCATTACCGAAAGGAGACACCCCAATGCCCGAAGAGCTTATCCTCAGCTTTCCCAATCCGAATCAGGTGGTCGTCGAATACAATCGGAAGCATACACAGCCGCTGGATTTCACCCCGCCCATCACGGACGAGGACCGGAAGGACATCCGGTGGTATTTGGAAAAATATGCGGCTGAATACACCATCGATCTGGACGACGACCGGGCCGAGCGGATCGAGGCGGAATTCAAGCCCTGGGGTGAGGCTCTGTTCAAGGCCGTCTTTCCCAGCGCGCGGGCCAGCCGAATCTTTTTCAACTTCTACGACGCCTGTGGCGAGGACGGCGGCCTCATCACCATCGACACGGCCATCCCGGAAATCCTCTCCCTGCCCTGGGAGCTCCTCTGCGTGGAGGGGCGGCAACTGGTCCATGAAGCCCCTCACATCGCGGTCCGGCGGTGCCTGTCCGGGGCCGGCGGGATCGGGCGGCGGTTCAGGCCCAAACCCAAGGACCGGATCCATATCCTCTTCGTCGTAAGCCGCCCCCGGGGGGCCGGATTTCTCGACCCCCGATCCGATCCGCTGGCGGTGATGGACGCCCTCGACGCCGAGGCGCCCGGCCGGGCCACCGTCGAGTTTCTCCGGCCCCCGACCCTCGACAACCTGACGGAGCGGCTCAAACGCCTCTCGGCCCACAAGGGCAAGCCGGCCGTTGACATCCTCCACTTCGACGGCCACGGGGTCTTCGACAAGGAAGGCGGCCTCATCGACAAGGCCCGGCAAACCGACCCCGAAGCGGCCGTCCGGGACGGGGGCAAGGGACTCAAGCCGGACACGGGCTATCTCCTCTTCGAAGACGAAAAGGGCGGCGAGGCCCTCATCACCGCCGAGACCCTGGGCAACATGCTCACCAACCAGAAGGTGGCCCTGACGGTCCTCTCCGCCTGCCAGTCGGCGGCCGTGGGCGAAGCCGACCCCATGAGCGGGGTGGCGGCCCGGCTCACCCACGCCGGCATCCCGGCGGTGGTCGCCATGACCCATTCGGTCCTCGTGGCCACCACCCGGCGGCTCTTCGGGAAATTCTACGCCCGGATGGCCGGCGGGATGGGCGCGGGATCAGCTCTGGACGAGGCCCGGCAGGACCTCTACGCCCATCCCGAGCGGGGTGAGCGCCGCCGGGGCGAGACCGGCCGGTTCACCCTCAGGCTCCAGGACTGGTTTCTCCCGGCCCTCTACCAGTCCGGCGACGACCCGCCGCTGTTGACCCCCGACCCGGACCCCGGATCAACCCCGACTCCGGACGAAAAAGACCCGGTTGCCACCCTGCCGGCGGCCGGGGGAGCCGGGTTTTTCGGCCGGAGCGCCGAGCTCTGGACGGTCGAACGGGCCTATGTCGCCGGGGTCCGGCGGATCACCGTCTCCGGGTTCGGGGGACAGGGCAAGACCGTCCTGGCGGCCGAAGCCGGCCGGTGGCTGGTCCGGACCGGGATGTTCGACCGGGCCGCCTTTGTCGGGTTCGCGGACTACCAGGGGGTGGACCCGAC
>CAZWGY010000685.1:0-1644 GCA_964633575.1 uncultured Desulfobacteraceae bacterium | reverse complement strand
TTGGAAACCTCGGAGGTCTCGGTTAGAGTGGCTTGGCGTCCTTTTGGAGCTGATTTCATGTAGTGGCTATATCCGGGCACGAGAGTCAGCGTCCTGGAGGGACGCCGTGTAATAGCGCGGGAATTTATTCCCGCGCGGCGCGTGGTGATGAATCCCACTATTCTCCGGTCCCAGGCGTGTGTAAAGCACAGCTCCTTCAGGGAATGGGGTTGATGCGCCGGGCGAGACGAATGGCCGAAACGATGATCATGGCCGAAATCCGAAACCACCACCAAGGGCAAGGAGATCAACCCATGCCGTCTCATTCCATTCCATCTTCAAAGAATTTACGGGTCTTCTTGCTGACGCTGGCCGTTCTGGGCATCCATGCCGTTCCGGCTCCGGCGGCGGTGACCAATATCGATGCCGTGGAGAAGTATGCCTGGTCCGAGAACGCCGGCTGGGTCAATTTCCGACCGACGGACGGCGGCGCCAGGGTGTACGGCGACCATTTGGAGGGCTTTGTCTGGGCCGAAAACCTGGGATGGATTCAGCTCGGAAGCCACGACGGGGGCGGCCCCCACACCTACCCCAACACGGCCGCCGACGACTGGGGCGTCAACCACGACGGCGGCGGCGGGCTTTCCGGGTATGCCTGGAGCGAGGTGGCCGGGTGGATCAATTTCAGCCCAACCGATGGCGGGGTGACCGTCGATTCGGTCACCGGCCGTTTCGACGGGTACGCCTGGTCGGAAAACCTTGGCTGGATTTCGTTTCCCCCGGATGACCCGGCCTACGGCGTCTCCCTGACCCTGGCCCGGGTGACGTGGGTCAGCTCCCCGGACCCCGACGGGCTTTATGGAATCGGCGACACCGTCGGCGTCACCGTCGAATTTTCCTCGGCGGTTTCGACGGCCGGGACCCCGGCTCTGACCCTGGAAACCGGGACCCCCGACGCGGTCGCCGATTACCTTTACGGCAGTGGAACCGGGAGCCTCGGCTTCGCCTATACCGTCTCGGAGGGGGAGGTCAGCGCCAACCTGGCTTATATCTCGCCGGGGGCTCTGTCCGGGACTATCCGGGATCGGTTCGGCCTGGACGCCATCCTGACCCTGCCCGAGCCGGGCGCGGAGGGCTCCCTGTCGGCCAACGCGGACCTGGTTATCGACGGCATCCGGCCGACGGCGGCCCTTTCCTCTCCGGCGCCGGACCCCGTCGGTGATTCGTTCGAGGTGACGATAACATTCAGCGAACCGGTGACCGGGTTCGAGGCCGCCGACGTGGTCGTGACCAACGGCACCCTGGGCGACTTCCCGGGCGACGGGGCGACCTACACGGTTTCGGTGATCCCGTCGGCCGATGGGGTGGTGTCCGTGGACGTTCCGGCCGACGTGGCCCAGGACTCGGCCGGCAACGGGAGCCTCGCGTCGGCGCCCCTGGTCCGGACCTACGACCCCACCCGGCCCACCGTGACGCTGTCCAGCTCATCGGCCGATCCGACATCCGGTTCCCCCATCGAGGTGACGGTAACCTTCAGCGGGCCGGTGACCGGCTTTGAGGCCGCCGACCTGGTTGTGACCAACGGGACTTTGGGCGACTTCGCGGGCGAAGGGGCGACCTACACGGTTTCGGTGATCCCGTCGGCCGATGGGGTGGTGTCCGTGG
>CAZWGY010000684.1:0-1649 GCA_964633575.1 uncultured Desulfobacteraceae bacterium | reverse complement strand
GGGCCGGCCGGCGATGGACTCGTCTGGCACCAGTGCGACTACCGGACCCTCTACGCCGACACCGACCGGTCCCGGGTGGTCTATCACGCCAACTACCTTCGCTACTTCGAAGTGGGCCGGACCGCTCTCATGCGGGCGGCCGCCTACCCCTATCGGGAAATCGAGGCCGGCGGCTTCATCTATCCCATCATCCAGGTCGGGGTCGATTACTACCATCCCCTGCGCTACGACGACACCATGTTGATTTACACCCGTCCGGGGATTCTGGAACGGGTCAAGCTCCAGTTCGACTATCTCATCACCCACGGGGAAACCGGGGAGCTGGTCTGCACCGGCTTCACCCGCCATTGCGCCACCAACGCCGCCGGGGTCCCGGTGGGCGTGGATGAAAAGACCCGGCTGTTGTGGGACACCTTCCCCCGATAGACGGCGCGGTCCACCACCGCCTGACCGACCTGATCCCGCCGGCACTCTTCGACCACCGGTTCGGGGGGACCGCCGTCCTCCCGGCCGCCGAAGCCATCCAGCTCCTCGCCCGGACCGTCGCCGCCCGCCATCCGGATTTTCCGGTTTACGAGATCCGCGAAATTCGGCTACTGAAATTCTTAGCGATCCCCCCGGACGCCCCCCGGCTCGACGCCATCGCCCGGGTCGAGCCGCCCTCCGACGGCCGGGTCCGGGCGACCCTCATCACCCGGACGGCGGTCCGAGCATCCGGGATCGTCCGGGTCAAGGAGCACGTGAGCCTCATCTTCGGGCCGACGCCTCCGCCGGACGACGAGACATCACCTTCCCCGTCGCCCCACGGCGCAACCCGGCCCGATGGGCTGACCCTCACCGGCCGGCCGATCTACGAATCCCTGGTCCCCTTCGGCCCCGCCTTCCAGACAATCCGGACCCTCCGGCTCGATCCGGCCGGCGCCGTTGCCGAGCTGTCCGCCCCGAAGATAGAGACCTTTCCCGGCCCCCTGGGGTCGCCCTTTGTGGTGGACGGAGCCTTCCACGCCGCCTGCGTCTGGGGTCAGCGGTACGCCGGAGTCGTCGCCTTTCCCGTGGCCATCGACCACAGACGGGTGATCCGGCCCACGGTCCCCGGGCAACGGTATCTGGCCGAGGTCACCCCGCACGGCGAGGAAGCGGGCGTCCTGACTTTCGAGATTCAGATCCGCGACGCGGGCGGAAAGCTTTGCGAGACGGTCACGGGACTGAGGATGCGGGATGTTTCGGGCGGAAAGTGGCGGCCGGTGAGGTGGATACGGGGATAAGGGATATCCGGGTTGCCGGAGTCGGGAGGCTATCAGCCTATGTTGACCGGTATGGCCGGGTCTGTTTCCATGATCCCACGGTCGAGACCGGAGAAACTCTCTGAATATCCGAAAATTCGTAGGGGCAACCCCCCGTGGTTGCCCAAGGCGGGCGGACCCTCGCCAAACGGGCCGTTGACCAGAATCAAGAAATCTCCGAAGCCTCGCGCGTGGGGATGAATCCCCACGCTATTTCTTCAATGTCCCTACAGGACAAGTGTGGCTTGGCGTCCTTTTGGGGCCGATTTCATGTAAAGGCCGGATTGGGGCAGGTGAGTCTGCGTCCTGTGGGGACGACCAGACAATGGCGCGGGAATTTATTCCCGCGCGGCTGTGCGGCCGCCC
>CAZWGY010000683.1:0-1682 GCA_964633575.1 uncultured Desulfobacteraceae bacterium | reverse complement strand
GAGACCTCCGAGGTTTTGGAAAAGACCTCCGAGGTTTTGGAAACCTCGGAGGTCTTTATTGGCTCCCGGCGCCGCTCTATCCGCCGAAGATCTCGGCCGAATCGATCCGGCGGAAGTCCGGGGGCAGGGTAAAGGTCCCCTCCGGCAAATCGGTTTCCTTGACCCGGGTCACCGTGGTGGCCTCCGGGTAGCCGTACTGGTCATAGTGGATCGTTTTCAGCGGCCAGCCCGTCTTCAGGATGTTAATGACGTCGGGGTCGGAGAGGGCCGCTTCCTCGCTGTTTCCCAGCGTGGATTGAAAGGTTCGCATCATCTCTCCGTACCGGTCGAGGTCGATGAGGGACCCGGCCCGGATGTCCGGGGCGATCCACTGGTCGAGCTTCCGCTGGTCATTGACCCGGACTTCGAAGTGTTTTACCGAGTGACCGGCCACGGTATCAGTCCGATCGGTGGCGGTCACGGTCACCGTTGGGGCGGGGCCCCCGGTCTGCTCGGCCACCTGCTCCCGGAGCTTCCGTTCCATCTCCGCCCGCTGGTCCGCCGGGACCTCGGCCAGCTCCCGCGCCAGCATCCGCTCGATGGCGGCCTCGTTCATCTTCGCCCCCTCGGCGAACTCGGCCGGCGTCCCCCGCCAGTAGGTCCGCTGCTCCGGGTGGGCAAAGGTGAGAATCCCCGCCGCCACGTCCAGGATCATGATCTGGTCCGGGGCCAGGGTCATCAGTTTTCCCGGCCCGATAAAGGTGGTGGTCGGTTCGCCGCCGCTTTCGGATACAATCTCCCACCCGGCGTGGGCGGCCGGGGCGAGCAGAACGGCGATCAGGATCGCGATGAAGAGTCGGTTTGACGTCATGGGCGCCTCCTTGGGATAATGGGTCCAGGGGATCGGTGGACACGCCCCCGATGGGGCGTATCAGGTCGTCACAAGATACCGGGCGATTGTAGCGGAAAGGGCCATTCGGGATCAATCAGTATTTGACCGGCCGGGGGGAAGCGGTTATATTTAACTGGAAAACTTCGATATCGGGATACGACAACCCTGAACAAAGGAGGGACTGAAATGCGGACGAAGCTGGGGATCATCGCAATCGTTACCGCGGTCGTGCTGTTGTTCACCGCGGGATTGGCAGGCGCCGTGGTCAAGTATCTCCCGATGACCGAGTTCGGTATCCGGGTGCCGGTGAAAAACCTTTACAATCAGCAGGGGAAAAGCGCCGTCGGCACGGTAACCAACGCCACCAAGGCCCGGCTGGGCGCCGGCCTCGAAGGAGCGAAAAACGGACAGTCCGTCCGGGTGACCTACGTGGGCAATGGGATGGTTAAGATCGAAAACCGGGCAACCGGTCGGATCGTGAGCGTGGAGATCACCGAGTCGGTGCCTTGAGGAATCCGGATCGGGTCGAATCATTGATCCTCCGTTGATCCTTTGGCCGGGTCAAAGGGCCATCGGACGATCAGCCATTCCCCGATTCCGTTGACTCCCAAGTTACCCCAACCCGGCCCGGCGGTCAATTGGTCCCCCACGGTAATCGGGGGGGCTCCGTTCCCTCCCGACCCGTGAGCACCGCCGCCCGCCACCGGGTGGAAACCGGAGCCGCCGGCGGAGCGCCATCACCGCCGTTGCATGAGCAGGGACACCACGACGCCCGTACTTCAATCGAAAATCCAGAACCACGAATAAACAC
>CAZWGY010000682.1:0-1689 GCA_964633575.1 uncultured Desulfobacteraceae bacterium | reverse complement strand
TGTTTCGTGGTTTAATCCATTATTGCAACAAGAAAGCTCCTCATCATGACCCAACTTCCCAAGACCCTCTATTTTGACCGGGCCGAGTACACGCGGCGGCTCAACGCCGTCAAGGAGGCCATGTACCGTCGGGGGATCGAGATTCTCCTGGTCACCGATCCGGCCAACATGAACTACCTCACCGGCTATGACGGCTGGTCGTTCTACGTCCATCAGGGCGTCCTCGTCTTTTTGGACCGGGATTCCCCCGTCTGGTTCGGCCGCCAGCAGGACCGCAACGGCGCCCGGATCACCACCTGGCTCGACGATGAGGATATCCTCGGCTACACCGACGACTACGTCCAGTCGAAGCTCAGGCATCCCATGGAATTCGTGGCCGACTTCCTGGCCGAAACCGGCGCGGACCGTCGTCATATTGGCGTCGAGACGGACAATTACTACTTCACCGGCCGCTGCCTCGAGACCCTGGTCGATGCCCTCCCCCACGCCGAAATCCACGACGCCGAGCTCCTGGTCAACTGGGTCCGGCTGGTCAAGTCGGAGACCGAGATCGAGTACATGAAGATGGCCGGCCGGATCGTCGAAAACGTCATGGAGACCGCCATCGACACCATCGCCGCCGGGGTCCGGGAGGGCGACGCGGCGGCGGCCGTCTATCACGCTCAGATCAGCGGGACCGCCGAATTCACCGGCGATCACAGCGCGATCTTTCCCATCATGCCCTCGGGGATTCGAACCTCGACGGCTCACCTCTCCTGGGTGGACCGGCGCTACGAGACCGGCGACATCGTGCTCCTGGAGCTCTCCGGCTGCAAGTACCGCTACCATGCCCCCCTGTCCCGGACCCTGATGATCGGCGAGCCGCCAAAAGATCTCCAGGAGATCGCCAGGGCGGTGGTGGACGGCTTAAACGAGGTCATCGACTTTATCCGGCCCGGCGTCACCGGCGAGGCGGTGGAGGCCAAATGGCGGGAGGCCATCTCCGGGAGCAAGGTGGTCAAGGAGTCCCGGATCGGCTACGCTTACGGCCTCAACTACCCGCCCGACTGGGGCGAGCACACCGTGAGCCTCCGGCCCGGCGACAAGAACGTCTTCGTCCCCGGCATGACCGTCCACGTCATGCCCGGCATCTGGCTCGACCAGTTCGGCTTCGAGTGCTCCGAGCCGATCCTCGTCACCGAGACCGGCCGCGAGCCGTTCGTCAATTTTCCGCGAAAGCTGTTTATCAAATAGTGCCCACAAGGAGGCAAACCATGCCCAAGGAACCGATTTACACCCCGGACGCCCCGGACCCGGGACCCTATTCCCAGGCGATCAAGTACGGCAGCCTCGTCTTCGTGGCCGGCCAGACCTCCGAGGACCCGGTCACCAACAAGCCGGTCCACGGGTCCGTGGCCGATCAGACCGAGCGAATTCTCAACAACATCCAGACCATCCTGAAGGCGGCCGGATCTTCCCTCGACAAGGTGGTCCGGAGCGATGTTTACATCTCCGACATGAAGTACAAGGACGAAATGAACGCCACCTACCGGAAGTTCTTTCCCGACGCCCTCCCGGCCCGGAACTGCGTGGCCGTGGCCGGGATCGACGACGGCCTCGACGTCGAGATCGAGGTGATCGCCGGGCTCGACTGACCCCCTCCCGCCGGATAGAAGCCGGGGCCGCCCGCCGGCTCCGGCTTGCCCGCCT
>CAZWGY010000681.1:0-1715 GCA_964633575.1 uncultured Desulfobacteraceae bacterium | reverse complement strand
GACGGGCCGGGTCTGGCTCCGGGACCTGGATCGCTTCCCCTTTCCCCTGAGCTGGGCCGAGGCCGTCGAGGCGGTGGCGGCCGAAAACGGAGCCGACGGCTCCCCCGGCTGGCGGCTGCCAACCCGGCGGGAGCTTTTCGAGCTGATCAGCCACAGCCGGACGAACCCGGCCCTCCCGGCGGACCATCCCTTTGTCAATGTCTTTCCCGGCTATTACTGGACCGCATCGACGTGCGCCCGGCTCCCGTACCAGGCCTGGTACGTCCATCTCGGCGGGGCCCGGGTCTTTAAGGGGATGAAGCACGGCTCGTACATGGTCTGGCCCGTCCGGGACGGAGCGGCCCCCCGGCCCACGAGCGCCGTTGACCCCCGCCGTCGTTTCCGGGCCGACGGGGAGACCGTCGAAGACCACCTGACCGGGCTGGTCTGGCCGGCCGACGCCGATCTGACCGGCGCTCCCACCGACTGGGCCGGGGCTCTGGCCGTCGTCGGGAATTTCAACCGGTCGGGCCATGGCGGCCGGCGGGACTGGCGCCTGCCCAACGTCCGGGAGCTGGAGAGCCTGATCGACCCGGCGGCCCATTCCCCCGCCCTGACGCCGGGTCATCCTTTCTCGAACGTCCGGGACGGCTATTGGTCAGCCACCACCAGCGTTTACGATCCCGCCTATGCCTGGGTCCTCTACCTGATCGACGGCCCGGTGGGGGTGGGCTACAAGCTCAAGCCGGAATTCTCCGTCTGGCCGGTCGCCGGCGGGCTCCCGGAAGGGGAAGGGATGCCGGGTTCAAGTCGGAAAACGGCCTGAACCGGTTTCACATCAGTGAGATAGCGGATGACTTCCGACGGGGTGGGCCGGTATTCAAAATTTTGAACCCGAACGGGTGTGGGTCTAACTCATTGATGGCATGGAAGCTTTTGATGAAATGGCCGCTTGTCGGGTTCAGAATCGAGAACCCGTCGCCGCCGGTCGGAATCCGGAAACCGGTTTCCGAATCAATGGAGCGGTATCAGTTTGACGGCTAAGTCATTGAATAAAAAGATGGAATCATCTGGATGCCCCAAAAGGCGGCCTGGATATCAGGGGTTGGCAAGCCTCTTGCAAATGAGTTAGGCAACCAGATAATTTCTTCATCTTTCCTCCTGATTGGCGGCCAGCCGGAGATGCTCCGGCTGGCCGACCGATTTTTGGGCCATCCGCATTGGTAATTCGGGGGTGATAGTCGTGACTTCCTAGCGGGGCCTGGCATGTTTACCCCGGCATTGATCAACATTTGTGCCGGCCTCGCGCGTGGAGATGAATCTCCACGCTATTACCCGAATGTCCCTACAGGACAAAGCATGGCTTGGCGCCCTTTTGAGGCCGATTTCATGTAATGGCGATATTCGTTGCACGGGAGTCTGCGTCCTGGAGGGACGCCGTGTAATAGCGCGGGAATTTATTCCCGCGCGGGGCTGGTGGATGCGTGTGCCGGGGGCATCATCCCGAACGCCGGTTACCCCACGAGCTCCTCAATCTCCTTGCCCCGGCGATGGTAACCGGTCTCTTCGATGAGCGCCTGGGACTGCTGGCGGTGGTGTTCGGCTTCGTCGGGTTGGCCCATGGCGCGGCAAAGGCGGGCCGATTCGAGGTGGTAGTCGGTGAGGAAGAGCTTCATCTCGCCGAGCTCGGCGATCTCGAGGACTTCGGCCAGGTCGGCCTGGGCGTGGTCGAAGTC
>CAZWGY010000680.1:0-1718 GCA_964633575.1 uncultured Desulfobacteraceae bacterium | reverse complement strand
TTCGGGTGAGGCACATAAAGAAACGCATTTTTCATGAAGAAAATCTATAAAACGATCCGCGGCGGAGGGGGAGTCATTGGCAATATAAAGCCATACCCGCATCAGATCGTTTTTTGCCTGATCCGCTACGACTAGATTCCGGGGTATCATACGCCGAGTCTTTTTCTGCCTTCCGCTTTGATCTCTTCCGCCAGTGAGCCGTCAAAAGAAGTGAATTTCCCCGCATCTAACTGACGGACTCCCACCAGGATCTCCCGGCGCAGATCTTCCGTCATTGCCATGAGCTGCTCTTCCCGCCTTTTCAGCAGCCTGAGCCCTTCATAAATCACTTCAGCCGATGAGCTGTACATTCCCGAAGCAACTTTTTCGGCAATCCGCGGAAGCGGGCAAGACCCGATCGGCCGCCCGGCCGACTCGGCTTGACAATCCCGGATGGGATCGGTAAGGTCAGGGCGACGTCATTGCTTTTACCGGCTCAGGAGTCCGACCATGATCACACTTGAGACCGTCCGACAGGCCCGAGACCGCATCCGGGACCGGGTGCTCCACACCCCGTTGGTCCACTCCCCGACCCTGAGCCGGCGATTCGGCGCCCAAATCCGCCTCAAGCTCGAAAACCTCCAGAAAACCGGCTCCTTCAAGGTCCGGGGGGCCACTCATAAACTCCTGGCCCAGGCCGACGCCATCGGACCCAACGGCGTGGTGGCCGCATCAGCCGGAAACCATGCCCAGGGGGTGGCTCTGGCCGCCCGGGCCGCCGGAGTGGACGCCACCATTGTCATGCCGACCTGGGCATCCATTTCCAAGCAGGAGGCCACCCGGAGCTACGGCGGAAAAGTGGAGATCCACGGCGACGGGGTCGAGGAGAGCCTCCGGCGGGCAATGGCCCTCGCCGACGAGGGCCGGACCTTCATCCACCCGTTCGACGACCCCGAGATCATCGCCGGCCAGGGGACCATCGCCCTGGAAATCCTCGAGGACAGCCCCGACACCGACCTGATCATCGTCCCGGTGGGCGGCGGCGGACTCATCGCCGGCGTGGCCCTGGCCGCCAAATCGATCCGCCCGGATATCCGGATAGTGGGGGTCCAGGCCGCCCGATGCCCGTCGGCCCGGGAATCCCGCCGCAAGGGTGAACGGGTCCGGGTGGATGCCAAAACCTCCATTGCCGACGGCATCAGCGTCAAACAGACCGGAGCCCATCCCTTCGACCTCATCCAGACCCACGTCGATGACATCGTCCTAGTGGACGAAGAGGACATCGCGTCGGCCATCCTGATGCTCCTGGAACGGAAAAAGATCCTGGCCGAAGGCGCCGGAGCGACTCCGCTGGCGGCCCTCCTGGCCGGAGCGGTTCCCCTGCCGTCGGGATGCCGGGCCGTCTTGCTCATCAGCGGCGGGAACGTGGACAGCCCGCTTTTAGGAAGGATTCTGAACAAGGGCCTGGTGAAAAACGGCCGGATTATGCGGCTGTCGGTCCAACTGAGCGACACTCCCGGGTCCCTGGCCCGGCTGCTGGACCGGATCGCGGACCATCAGGCCAACGTCCTGCATATCCGCCATGAGCGCCACCTCCGGGAGATGCCCCTCTACACCACGGGGGTGGAACTGGAACTCGAAACCCGCGGCGCCGACCATATCGAGACGATCCTGGCGGACCTCAAGGGGGCGGGGTATGGGGTGAGGCCGGGATAGACGGAGAAACAGGAAAAATGAAT
>CAZWGY010000679.1:0-1721 GCA_964633575.1 uncultured Desulfobacteraceae bacterium | reverse complement strand
CCGGGAGCGGGACCGGATCGGCCCCGACGGCCTCCGCCGGGCCGCCATCGAGGGAATCGAATCCCTGACAACCGCCGGATGCGCCGCCGTCGGGGAAATCTCCACCCTGGGCCTCACCCGGGACCTGTTGCTTCAATCCGGCCTGAGCGGCGTCTGGTTCCGGGAATATTTGGGGAGCGGGCCGGCGCCGGAAGAATCCCCGGCGGACGAGCTTCGGGGACCGGCCGGCCCGTTGCGGTTTTCATTAGCCGGTCATGGGCCGCACACGACCTCGCCGGCCCTCCTCCGGGCTCTCAAGGCGGCAACCCGCCGGGCGAAAGCGATCTTTTCCATCCACCTCGATGAATCCGATGACGAGCGCGAGCTGATCACCACCGGCCGGGGGAAATGGGCTGAATTTCTCCGGAGCCGGGGGATCGACCCCGGCGACTGGGGGCTGCCGGCCCCGAGCCCGACGGCCCATCTCAGCCGTATCGGGGTCCTCGACGGCCGGACCCTGGCGGTCCACCTGATCGGCGCCTCCGCCGCTGATATCGAGACCCTGGCCCGGCACCGGGTCCGGGTCTGCGTCTGCCCCCGGAGCAACCGGACCCTTCACGGCCGGCAACCCGACCTATCGGCCCTCCTGGCCGCCGGCATCGACCCCTGCCTGGGGACCGACAGCCTCGCGAGCGCCGGGACCCTCGACCCGGCCGACGAAATGGCCGAGACGGCCCGGGCCTGTCCGTCGGTTTCTCCCGAAACGATATTCGCCATGGCCACGGTCAACGGAGCGAAAGCGCTGGGAATCGACCGCGATGTCGGAACCCTGGCCCCCGGCGGGCGGGCGGTCTTCGCCGAGGTCCCGGTATCCCCGGCCCGCCGGAGCGAGGTGCTCCCGGCCGTCGTCCATCAACCTTCAACCCCATCACTTCAGACCACAAGAGGTGCGGCATGTTAACGCGGTTTCCGGTTTCGGCCCCGCCGGTGCGGGTGGGGCGCATCAGCTATATGAACGTGGCCCCGGTTTACCATGGCCTCGACAACGGCCTCAGACCCGGCTGGATGACCCTGGTCAGCGGCCCGCCGGCCCGGTTGAACGCCCTTTTGGCCGACCCGGACGCGGACCTGGCGGTCAGCCCGGTCTCATCGGCGGCCTATGCCAACCACGCGGATGATTGGACTCTCCTGCCCGATCTCTCGATCTCCTGCCGGGGGCCGGTCATGAGCGTGCTTCTGGTGAGCCGCCGGCCCATGGATGACCTCGACGGAGCCCCGGTGATCCTCACCGACGAGTCGGCCGCCGCCGCCGCCCTCCTGAGGCTCCTCTTTGCCGACGGCGGCGTCCACCCAAGGTTTGCCACCGGCCAGGTCCGCCGCCCGGATGATCTCCCCGACGCCGCCGAAGCCGCCCTGGTCATCGGCGACGCCGCCCTCCGGGAGCCCTGGGGGGACCGGTTTGAATGGGTGTACGACCTCGGGAAGCTCTGGTGGGACCGGACCGGCCTGCCCTTTGTCTTTGCCGTCTGGGCGGTCCGGCGGGACTTCGCCGATGCCCACCCCCACCGGAGCGCCGCCATCCGGGAGCGGTTCGATGCCTCCCGCCGCCACGGAGCCCGCCGGATGGACCGGATCATCGGGATGGCGGCCGACCGGCTCGGCCTCCCCCGCCAAACCTGCCAAGCCTACTACCGCCGCCTCCGCTACGACCTCGAACCGGACCAGATCGCCGGGCTTCAGGC
>CAZWGY010000678.1:0-1724 GCA_964633575.1 uncultured Desulfobacteraceae bacterium | reverse complement strand
TTTTTATATCCGAGGTTGACCATGGAAAGCGAAACCCCCCACCCCCTGTCCGACGGGAGCATCTTCCGGGTCCTGCGGGAACACGGCCTGATGTCCCGGGACCAGGCCGAGGAGATCCGACTGAAACGCCGGCCCCTCACCCGCCGCCTGGAGCGGGACGCGGCCCGGAGCGGGCTGACGGCCCGAAGTCCCATCACCCTCATCGACGTCATCGTCTCGTTGAACCTCGACCGGCCCGACGGCGCCGGGAAGCTCGACGAGGAAGCCATCTACCGGACCCTGGCCCGGGAATGGGGGTTTCCCTTCCAGAAGCTCAACCCCCTGGACTTAGACCTCCACCACGTCACCACCACCATCCCCCGCCCCTTTGCCTTAAAGCACCTGATCCTCCCGATCGCCATCCGGGACCGCCACCTCATCGTGGCCACCGCCGACCCCTTCAACATCCAGATCATGGACGACATCTCCCGGGTGACGCAGCTCCAGGTGGACCCGGTGGTGACCCCCAAATCGGACATCATCCGGCTCATCCGGGAGCTTTTCGGGTTCCAGCGGTCCATTGCCGCCGCCGAACAATACTTTTCCACATCCTCGGTGGATATCGGGAACCTCGAGCAGTACGTCCGGGTCCGGCCGGCCGACGAGCTGACCAACGACCAGCACATCGTCAACGCGGTCAATCACCTCTTCACCTACGCATTTGACCAGCGGGCCTCGGACATCCACATCGAACCCAAGCGGGCCGCCTGCCTGGTCCGGATGCGGATCGACGGGGTCCTCCACACGGTTTACCGGCTCCCCAAAACCATCCACTCGGCCATCATCAGCCGGATCAAGACCCTTTCCCGCCTCGACATGGCCGAAAAGCGGAAGCCCCAGGACGGCCGGATCAAGACCGACAAGGGCGATACCGAAGTCGAGATCCGGGTCTCCACCATCCCGGTGGCCTTCGGGGAAAAGGCGGTGCTCCGGGTGATGGACCCCGAGATCCTCTTCCAGGACCTCGACAAGCTCGGGTTCGGCTCCACCGACCTCCTCCGGTTCAACCGGTTCATCCATCGGCCCCACGGGATCATCATCGTCTGCGGCCCCACCGGCAGCGGCAAGTCAACCACCCTCTACTCATCGCTCCGGGAGATCGCCACCCCCGAGGTGAACATCACCACCATCGAGGATCCCATCGAGATGATCCACGAGGACTTCAACCAGATCGCGGTCCAGCCGGCCGTGGGCGTCACCTTCGCCTCGATTCTCCGGAACATCCTCCGGCAGGACCCGGACATCATCATGGTCGGCGAGATCCGGGACCGGGACACCATGCAAAACGCCATCCAGGCGGCCCTCACCGGCCACCTGGTCCTCACAACCCTCCACACCAACGACGCCCCCACCGTGATCACCCGCCTCCTGGACCTCGGGGCCGAGGCCTTCCTCATCCAGAGCACCCTCGTGGGCATCCTGGCTCAGCGGCTGGTCCGGAAAATCTGCGAGCGGTGCGCGGAATCGTTTCTGATGGACAGCGACGAGCTCCGGGGCATGGGGATCGACGTGGGACGGGACGGGCCGGTGAAGCTTTCCCGGGGGACCGGCTGCGAGCGCTGCCGGGGAACCGGCTACTTCGGCCGGACCGCCATCTTCGAGGTCCTTCCCTACACCGAGTCCCTCAAGCGGCTCACCACCCCCCACAGCGACCTCGACGCCATCCGGCGGACCGCCCGGAAGGA
>CAZWGY010000677.1:0-1737 GCA_964633575.1 uncultured Desulfobacteraceae bacterium | reverse complement strand
GGGACCTTGATAATCCCGTTGGTGGCGCAGAAGGTGGGGAGGCGGTCGTAAAAGGCGGCCACCCGGTCGAGGCAGAGGGTCGGCTCCCCGCCGATGAGGATGGCCAGGTTGACGCCCCGGTCCTTTTCCGAATCGATAAAGGCTTCCCAGCGGCCGAGGTCGGTTTCTTCGACGGCGGCCCGGTCTTCTCCCGACGAGAAGAAAAAGCAGCCCTTGCAGCGGAGGTTGCACCGGTTGGTGACGTCGTAGATGGAGCTGCGGATGTTGAGCCGGGAGATCCGCTGGTAACGCTGGTACCAATGCTCATCGAGCAGCGAGCTGACGGTTTTCATGTCCCCCTCAAGTCAGTCAATCGTCGAGTCCGTGGCCGGGCGGGGCGGGGAGCTCGCGGCTCAGGGTCGGCCCCTTCCGGTACCCCTTAACCCAGACGGCCAGGTAGGTGTCCACATAGTCGAGCCAGGCCCGGAAGGTTTCCGGGTCGGTGGCATGGCGGAAGAGCCGGGCGGTGACAATGGCGCTCCCGGCGGCGTAATGCCGGCAGTCGGCGCAGTCGGTGTCCGGGACGCAGCAGGCCGCCGCCCGGTCCCAGGTCAGGTCGGTCCGATACTGCCGGAAGGACCGCCCCAGGCCCACGTCCGCCGACGAATTCATCCGGGGATAGGGGCAGGAGAAGAGGTCGTGAAGCCCCAGCCGATGAGTGTGGACGACGGCGTTGTACGGCGAGAAGAGGACCGTCTCCGGATACCCGTCCATCAGCCGGCGCATGGCGGTCCGGGTTCTCCGTAGGGAAGTCCGGGTGTGGCGGAGCGGACCGTCGTAGCCCACCGGCGCCGAAAAGAGGTTCAGCGTGAGCCGGCATCCCTCTTGCGCCAGCCGCTCGGCCACTTCGAAGACCTCGTCGATGTTGGTCCGGGTGAAGGTATAGACGAAGACGGCCCGGTCGTCATCGGCGTAGATGGCCATCTGCCGGTCGAGCATCCCGTCGGCATGGCGGAGCCGCCGGCTGGTCTCGTCGTTGCCCCAGACCGAGACGTGAATCCGGTAATCGACGGATTTCGGGATGGGCGCCAGGCCGTTGGTGGCGATGGCCCCCAGCGGGATTTCGTCAAAGCAAACCTGACAGAGCTCCGGGACAAGGGACGGCTCGGCCCCGGCCAGGACCACGAAGGTGATCCCCCGCTCCCGCTCGGCCCGCATGAGCCGCCGCCAGGCATCCGGGTCCCGGTTGTCCCGGGTTTTCGCCTTTTCCCCTTCGTAATAGTAACACCCCTCACAGCGGATGTTGCACCGGCGGGTCATGTCGTAGGTTGACTCCCGGAGATAGAAATACCGCCGGACCGTCTCCCACCGATCCCGGATTTCGGGGTCGGCGAGGATATCGGCGAACTTCCAGGCGGGGGCGTCCCCCGCCGGACGGGCTTGTCTCACGGCGTCCATGGCATCCCCCTGAAACCGGACATCAGGCCGCGGCGGTCAGCCGGCCGACGTGGTCGGCGATCCGCCGGACGGTGGTGAGCTTGGGGTAGTCGTCCTCGTCGATGCGGATGCCGTATTCATCCTGGAGGACCAGAGCCACCGTGGCGAGATCCATGCTGTCGATCCCCACCTCGTCCACCAGATCGACGTCCGGATCAAAGGTCTCCGGCGTCACGTCTTCCAGCTTGAGCTCCTCGATCATCACCTCCGCCACCCGGCGGATGATGGTGTCGATATCTGAAACCATATCCGTTGATCTCC
>CAZWGY010000676.1:0-1739 GCA_964633575.1 uncultured Desulfobacteraceae bacterium | reverse complement strand
GCGTAATCCGCGGATAGAATAGCTTGTGTATAACGATGAGGGCGGAGCCCCGGTTAACGGGAATTTCGTTGTCCCCGGCGTGAAATCGTGTCCCGGAGCTTTGCTCCGGGCTGGTATGTTTCGCCCCTCCGGGGCTCCTCATTCATCCAATGTAGGGGCAACCCCCCCGTGGTTGCCCTGTCCCGCCGAAGGCGAGATTTACGCAAGGGAAGGTCGGCTCGGTTTGAAATCCGTTTCAGCTCTTAAGGCGACGTGGCTTTTCCGGGCGGTCCGGTCCGGGGTGAAATGGGCGGGGCTGATGATCGGCGCCCTGGTCTTGACCGTTGCGGCCGCGCTCCTGCTCCTCCCGGCCCTGATTTCCACGGATGCCGTTCGGGGGGAGCTCGAATCCCGGCTTGGAGCGATCCTCGGCAGGCGGGTGACGGTAGCGGATCTCAGATGGGACTGGCGGGACGGGATTCGCCTGGATGGGGTGAGCCTTGCCGATGACCCGGCGGTTTCAGGCTCGTCAGACGGGGATCTTTTCCGCCTGGACCGGGCTCATCTCCGGATCGGGTGGGCGGCTCTGGCGCGACGGACCCTCCAGGTCGATCTCCGGGTTGAAGGGATTGATTTCCGGCTGGTCCGGGCGGTGGACGGCCGGACCAATCTCGACTCGGTGCTGGCGAGGCTGTCTGGACCGCCAAAGCCCGAGGAATTGCCGGACCCGGGGCCGATGTTCCCGTCGGTCCGGGTTCCGGTGGATCTGGCGGTTCGGGTCGAGGTTGAATCGATCGGGGTGACGGTCATCGACCGGGGGATGGAGCGGCGTCTGGATATGTCGTCGGGGTCGGTCCGGCTCCGGATGCCCTCATTGATGACCGAGCCGGTTCGGCTGTCCGCGTCGGGCGAAGCGGCCATCGATGGCACCCCGGTCCCGGCCATGAGCCTCGACCTGAAGCTGGACAACCTGTTTGACGCCGACGGTCGGATGACGCCGCTGATGACGTCGCTCTGGCTGACGGCCGATCTGCCGGGGACCCGCCTGGCGGTTGCCGCTGATGCCGACGCCCGCCGCCTGGCCCTTGATGGTGGGGTGGACCTGGAGCGGCTCTGGTCGGTTTTCGCTCCTCTGATGCCGATGCCCCTGGCGGCCACCCGGCCGGCGGGCCGAATCGACGGCGCGGTCCGGGTTACGGGAGCTTCCCCGGATGCGGCGGATTTTCTCGCCGGGCTGAGGGTGACGGGCCTAAGGGCGGACACACAGGTCCTCCCATACAGGGCGGACACGCAGGCTCGCCCATACAGGGATGGGGCCGTCGGCCCGGTGTCGGTCCGGATGGAGACGACTGGCCGGGGGAGTCTCTGGGAAGGCGGGCGGGTTGATGCTTCAGGGCGGATCGACATCAGCGCGGACACGCGGGTTCGCCCTAACATGGAGGGAACCCGGATCATTTGGGAGGCGACGGCCGTGGGCGTCGGCTCCGAGGCCCCGACGGTCGATCTGTTGGTGGGGCCGGTCCACGTTGATTTGGCTGAGATCCTCCAACTGGCCGAAGGGATAATTCCGGGGTCGGTGTCGGTCTCCCTCCCGTCGGGGGACCGGGCTCCCCGGTTGACGGCCGACGCGATCCACCTGTCCGCCGCGCCTCGGGCCGGGGATGCGACCCTGACGGTGGGTCAATTCCGTCTGGACATCCCCGAGGCCGACCTCCGGGCCGGCGACCAATCCGTAGCTTTGCGGGATCTGACGGCCCGGC
>CAZWGY010000675.1:0-1744 GCA_964633575.1 uncultured Desulfobacteraceae bacterium | reverse complement strand
ACGCCAGTTGGTCCAGAGCCGGGTATTTCCCCGCCGGCAATGGCCGGCCGAGATCATCCATGTCGATGGCCAGCCCCGCGCAGAGGCCGGGGACATAATTCCCGTAGAGGTCGATGTGGAAGTGGCTGGTGTCCATCAGAGCCGGGGCGCAGGTCTTCGGGCTTCGGGCCAGGATGTCCGACAATGGGTACTGACGGTAAACCGGCCGAAAGGTGGACAGGGCCCGGCCCCCCAGGTGAATCCAGTACCGGTCGGGGATCCGGCTCAGGTAGTCGGGACCGAAGGCGTCGATAAAATCGGCCATGGGGTGGGGCGTGTTTTCATCCAGGCGGCTTAAATCCTCGATGAAGCCGTTGACCCAGGGTAGCGCCGTCACTCCGCTCCGAAGGCAGGCATCGAGGACGCCCCGGACCTTGGCGAACGGGATATGGGCGTTGTGAAACGGACTGATGGAGACCAGGAGGGTCTGGAGGCCTTCGGCCCGCGGGCGCTCCAGCAGGGCGACGGCCTCATCGAGATCAACGAACCACCCTGAACTCGTTTCGATGTAATCGATCCCGACGCCCGCTTGCCGCGCCGCCGCAAGGACTTCGATCAGCTTCTCCGGACGGAGCAGCGGCTCCCCGCCGCCGATATGGACCGACCGACATCCCAAATCGGCGATCCGCGAAAAGATCCGGCCGGCCTGATCGCCGTCGAGGTAATCCCGGGGCCGCCGGTGGCCGCAATTGTAGAGGCAGTGGCCGCACCGGGAGACGCAGTTATAATTGGTCACCACACCGCCCGACATCAAGTGTTGAATGGACAGTCCGCTCATGGATGACTCCCGTTCGTTGGCTTCCACGGGTCAAACGCCCGCTCGCCGATGGCCATAACACAACTATGGTTGGCCGCAAAAGCTTTTTGAGATCGGTTGGTCTATGCAAAAATGTCTTGACATCAAGCATTAAAGATTGCTATTTATGAGAATAGGTGTAGATAGTGTCCATCCATAAATGGCCAATTTGCCCGATACCTGTGTTGCGCTCAAAATTTTATCCTCGAAATATCAGATATATGCCTGCGGTAAAATTTTTCGCGCGCCTTGGTCTCGACCAAATTTTCCGGTTTCTGGATGGACACTAGATATGCAGGGGAGGCTGGACGTTAAGCGCCACCCCGATTCAGAATGACACCGATTGGAACCGTCAACACAGGAGGACTTGCGTGGAAGGAGAGGATAAAGTCAAGCAGCTTACGTTACGGTTGCCCGAACACCTGCACAGAGAATTTAAAGCCGCCACCGCCCGACAAGGTCGCACCATGGCCGACGTTGCCACTGAGCTGATCCGATATTACCTGAAAAAAGCGTAGAACGCTGACTGATGCCAATCCGCTGAGAAGATCGTCGCAAGCTGACCCGTTAAGACTCC
The DNA here is from genome assembly GCA_964633575.1 of uncultured Desulfobacteraceae bacterium. Classification (GTDB taxonomy): domain Bacteria; phylum Desulfobacterota; class Desulfobacteria; order Desulfobacterales; family JAABSP01; genus CAYNGG01. Next base: position 332 of record CAZWGY010000675.1, on the reverse strand, counting down.
CCTGCATCGATGGGAACCCAAAGGAAAAGGAGGTCAGTCATGAAATTTTCAGACATCTTCGTACCGCGGTACATGAACTCCGAACCCGCCATCCGGATGAAGGCGGTGGGCCGACTCAAGGACAAACATCTTTTGTCCCAGATCGCCGAGAAGGACCAGGACACAAACGTCCGCGAGTTCGCGAAAAAGCGTCTGGATGACCTGAAGGATATGCGGGGCCTCTGATCCGGCCCGGTCCCGACGTCATCGGTCATTGTCCCGGCGATAGTGCCCACACCGGCTGAACGGCTGCTCCGGCCCCTTGAATCTTTTCAGGGGCCGGAGCTTTTTTT
>CAZWGY010000674.1:0-1750 GCA_964633575.1 uncultured Desulfobacteraceae bacterium | reverse complement strand
AGACCTCCGAGGTTTTTGGAAGACCTCGGATGTCTTTATGGGCTCCCTGGGAGCGCGGGCGTCCCGCCCGCCGGGAGGCGGCAGGCACACCGACCCCGATCCCGATTTCGATAGCGATTTCGATTTCGATAGCGATTTCGATAACCCATAACCCATAACCCATAACCTCTAACCTAATTTTCATGCCCCCCCATATTCCTTAAGCTTCCTTCGGAGGGTGTTCAGGCCGATGCCCAAGAGCCGGGCCGCCTGGGATTTGTTCCGGCCGATCCTTTCGTAAACCTTCAGGATATGTTCCTTTTCCACTTCGGCCAGGGTAAGGAGGGGGGCGTCGTCGTCGGGGTCCGGCCGGGGCGGGCGGGGCGGAAGTTGGTGCCGGAGCCCCCTGGGCAGGTGAACGGGCTGGATGGGGCCGGACTGGGCCAGGTTGGCCGCTGACTGGATAATCGACTTCAGCTCACGGATGTTGCCGGGAAAGTCATGGGCCATGAGCCGTCGGAGGGCCGGTTGGGTCAGTGCCGAGGCGCCTTCGGCCCGTCCGGCCTCCCGGAGGAAGGTGTCGGCCAGGAGCGGGATGTCGTCGGTACGCTCGCGAAGAGGCGGGAGGTGAATCCAGCCGCCCCGGATGCGGTAGTAGAGGTCCTTGCGGAACTCCCCGGCCTCAATCCGCTTTTCCAGGCGCTGGTTGGTGGCGGCGATGAACCGGACATCGGCCCGCCGGCGGGCGCTTTCCCCGAGTTTGAAGTACTCCCTCTCCTGGATCGCCCGGAGCAGCTTGCCCTGGAGCGACAACGGGATGTCGCCGATCTCGTCCAGAAAGAGGGTGCCGCCGGCGGTGTGTTCGAGGTAGCCCTTCCGGGCGGCAATGGCGCCGGTGAAGGCTCCTCGGGTGTGGCCGAAGAGCTCAGCCTCAAAAAGCGACGGAGAGAGGGCGGCCATGTTGACCGGAGTGAACGGGGCCGATGCCCGGGGGCTGGCCTGGTGGACCGCCTTGGCCAGGAGCTCCTTGCCGGTCCCGCTTTCGCCGGTGATGAGGATCGAGACGTCGCTCCGGGCGTGGAGCTCGGCCTCCTTGAGCAGCCGCATCATGTTGGGGGACCGGGTGAGGATCTCCTTGAAGGCCGACTCGTGGGTGAGGGCCGGGGGCGTCTCGCCCTGGCACACGTCGAGGAGGTCCAGGAGCTGCTTCCGCTCCAGAGCCCGGCGGATGCAAAAAAGCAGGTCCGGATCGGCCACGGGCTTGACCAGGTAGTCGTAGGCCCCGCCCTTGAGGCAGTCCACCGCCACCCGGGCCTCGTTGACCGCCGTGACCATGATGCACTCGGTCCGGGGACTGGCGGCTTTGGCAAGCGATAGAAGGCTCAGGCCGTCCATCTCCGGCATGGTCATGTCGATCAGGGCGATGTCGAAGCCGGTCTCCCCTTCAAAGAGGGCGGCGGCCCGGCGAGGGTCGTCCTGGGTCTGGACCGTCTTGAATCCGGCCCGTCGGAGGGTTCCGGCCATGAGGTCCAGAAAATCGATGTCGTCGTCAACGATAATAATGGTTGCGTCCATCTTCTCAGTCTGGTGGTGTTCAGCGGAATTATTTTAACCCTGGCGCTCCCTGACGGTCGCGGCTCTGATTTGCGGTGAGGCTCCGAGTCGCGACCGTCAGGGAGCGGTCGGAAAACCGTAGCTGGCGCCAAAACCGGGGCAATCCCAACCAGAGCAGGCACGGGCGCCTTCATAAGACCCATAACCCATAACTCAT
>CAZWGY010000673.1:0-1752 GCA_964633575.1 uncultured Desulfobacteraceae bacterium | reverse complement strand
CGGCGCTGACCTGGCCCTGTCTTTGACCCAGGCGGGCCTTGTGCATGGAAATGAATCCAGGCGCATGAACGGCGAAAAATGAATTTTCGCACTCCAGCGCCCCTGAAAAAACAACCGAGGCAATACGCAAATGATCGACCGACATGAGCTGTTAAAGGACCTTAAAAGCGCGTTAAAACCCCTCGAAACCGACCTCCGCCGGCGGGCAGAGGCCCCCGAGATCCACGAGCGGCTCAGGGCCGATTACGAAGCCGCCCGAAACGCCGGGCGGACCGCCGACGGGTTCGAGCAGTGGCGCGCCGACCAGATCACCCAGAAGGCCGCGGCCTGGATTCTCTCCACCGTCTTCGCCCGGTTCATCGAGGACAACGGGCTCGTCTTCCCGCCCCGGATCGCCGGACCCGAAGGCGCCCTCAGACGGGCCCGGGACGAGCGCGAGCTCTATTTCCAGTCGCATCCCGCCCATACCGACCGGGACTACCTCCTCGATGTCTTCGGCGAGATCGCCCGGCTCCCGGTCGGCCGGGAGCTCTTCGGCCCCCACAACCCGCTCTTCCTCCATCCGGGATGGCTCAGCGGGGACGCGGCCACGGAGCTCCTCCGGTTCTTCCAGGCCATCAACCCGGACACCGGGCTCCTCTACCACGATTTCACCGACCCGGACTGGGACACCCGGTTTCTGGGGGACCTCTACCAGGATCTCTCCGAAGCGGCCCGGAAACAATACGCCCTCCTCCAGACCCCCGAGTTCGTCGAATCCTTCATCCTCGACCGGACCCTCGAGCCGGCCCTCGACCAATTCGGAATCACCCCGCCGCCGGCCAATGCCCCGGAGACCGATGATCCCCCGGACCCCGGCTTCCGGATCATCGACCCGGCCTGCGGACCCGGCCATTTCGTCCTCGGCGCCTTTGAGCGCATCCTGGCCCGGCTGACCGACGCCGCGCCCCGGGCCAGCCGAAAGCACCTCGTCCAATCCGCTCTGGCCGCCGTCTTCGGAGTGGACATCAACCCCTTTGCGGTGGCCATCGCCCGGTTCCGGCTCCTCCTGGCGGTCATGAAAGCCTGCGGGCTCACTCAGCTCGACGCGGTCCCGGCCGTCCGCCTCAACCTGGTCTGCGGCGACTCGCTCCTCCACGGCCGCGGCCCGGCCCTCGGCCAGCTTTTTTTTAAAGGCGATGGCGTCGATGAGATGACCCACCACTACCAGAGCGAGGACATCGACGCGCTCCGGGAATTCCTCACCCCCGGCCAGTATCAGGCCGTGGTGGCCAATCCGCCCTACATCACGGTCAAGGACAAGGCCCGGAACACGAGCTACCGGGGCCGGTATCCCGTCTGCTATCGCCAGTATTCGCTCACGGTGCCCTTCATGCAGCGGCTCTTCAGCCTGGCCCGGCCGGGCGGCTACGTCGGCCAGATCACCGCCAACTCGTTCATGAAGCGGGAGTTCGGGAAAAAGCTCGTCCAAGATTTTTTGCCTAAAATCGACCTGACCCACGTCATCGACACCAGCGGCGCCTATATCCCCGGACACGGGACGCCGACGGTGATCCTCTTCGGCCGGAACCGGGCCCCGGCCAAAGAGACCGTCCGGGCCGTCATGGGGATCAAGGGCGAGCCGTCCACGCCGGATGACCCGGCCGAGGGCCAGGTCTGGCGGGCGATCCTGGAGCAGATCGATCAGCCCGGCAGCGAGAGCGAGTTCGTCAGCGCAACCGATACGCCGAGGGAACAGTTTGAAACGCATCC
>CAZWGY010000672.1:0-1756 GCA_964633575.1 uncultured Desulfobacteraceae bacterium | reverse complement strand
TTATGGATGGCACTACCGAGGCCCCTGACGATCCCCTGGGTTTTCATCAGGCGGCAACAGCGGCGGCCGGTTTGCTCGAGCCCTGATCCAGTTGGCTGATTTGAGGATGTTTTCCTGACGGACAATGCCATGGATCACCCGCTGCTTGCCCGGAAAGTGGATCAGCGACAGCCCGACCACAATGGCCAGCAGCCCCTGTCCCGGCAGGACCAGCATGGCCAGCCCGGAGAGGATCAAGAGGGTTCCCAAAAGCTGCCTGGCCACCCGATAAGGGAGATCCAGGACCGTGCCCGCCACAAACCGCCGGATGGAGTGATCCCGCCGGATGGTGAGGTAGTCGGCCGGCAGCCGGATGATCAGGTAGGGAAGTCCGATGAGGGTGACCAGAAAGATGAACAGCGAGACGGCGCCCGCTCCCCACAACAACGTGGGGTGAGCGTCCATCCAGTTCAGAAAGGGGGCTACAATATCGTGCATGTACAACCTGCCGTTTTGTCCGTGAATCGATTGAGGTGTGACGATGGCCGGCCGACCGGGGCCGATGATCCCGGCCGGCTCCACCTCGGACCAGAATATCCGGTTCCGCTGGAATCCGCCATGGGGTCGCCGCCCCATTTCCATTGGATACGGTTCCAGCCGCCGGAGTCCGTCGTCAGGGTGCCCGTCCGAGGGGGGAGCGTCCGGTGATCCCGCCCGTCGCCCACTGGATCGACTGGTATTCGGCGGCCCTGGAAGGATTGGGCCGGCCCCTGGTCCTCAACGGAGCCGTTTTCCTCGTCGGCGCCGCGGTCATCACCTGGGCCGGGACCTGGCTGTCCGACTTCGCCGACCGCCTGGCCGACCGGACGGGGCTGGGCGAGGCCATCACCGGCACCCTCTTTCTGGGGCTGGCCACGGCCCTGCCGGGGTTGACCGTTTCGGTGGTGGCCGCCCTCCAGGGCCGTCCGGCCCTTGCCATCAGCAACGCCATCGGCGGGATCGCGGTCCAGACATGCTTTCTCGCGGTGGCCGACCTGGCCCATCCGAAGGCCAACCTGGAGCACGCCGCCGCCTCGGCCACCAACATGATCCAGGCCGCGGTCCTGGTTCTCCTCCTGGTCCTGGTCGTTCTGGGGATTACCGGACCGGCCCTGACCGTCTGGCACGTCCATCCCATGACCCCGATCCTCTTTCTGGCCGCCGGGTTCGGTTTCTGGATCGCCTTTCGAAGCGCCCAAAATCCCATGTGGCGGCCCCGGGTGACCTCAGCCACCGTCGAGGACGTCCCCGAGCGGGACCATCAGCGGGAAAGCCTGGTTAGGCTGTTGGCCCTGTTCGGGATCACCGCCGTCGTCCTGATGGCCGCCGGGGCGGTGGTGGCCCACACCACCGGCCGGATCACCGAGTTGACCGGAATGAGCGAGACGGTCGCCGGTGGGCTCCTGTCCGGCGTGGCCACTTCGCTCCCCGAACTGGTGACCACCGTGGCCGCCGTCCGGGCCGGCGCGTTGACCCTCGCGGTCGGGGATATCATCGGCGGAAACTTCTTTGACATCCTCTTCGTGTTCGCCGCCGACCTGGTTTTCCTCGATGGCTCCATCTACCACGCCGCCGGGGTCAGTCAACGAGAGACCTTTCTGTGCGCCCTGGCGGCCCTGTTGAACATCATTCTCCTGCTGGGACTGATCTTCCGCCAGCGCACCGGGCCGGGGAACATCGGGTTTGAAAGCGTCGCCATCCTCATCTGCTACGGTATCGGGTTTGTGGTCCTGAGCCA
>CAZWGY010000671.1:0-1779 GCA_964633575.1 uncultured Desulfobacteraceae bacterium | reverse complement strand
TCATCAGACCTCCGAGGTTTCCAAATTTTTTGGAAACCTCGGAGGTCTCTATTCCCTCAGCACTCATCACTCCACCCCCAACACCTTCATCACCTCATCCCCCAGATGGTTGATGACCTTCACCGCGATCCGGCCGGAGCGGGGCTTTTCAAACGGGCGGGAGGTGGCCCGTTTCAGGGACTCCCAGGCGTCCGGGTCGATCTCGGCCTTGAGGGTGGTCTTGAGGGACTTGTACGGGTCGCTGGCCCCCAGGAAATAGGCGTGGCGGACGAAAAAGCTCTCCTCGTTGTAGTCGGTGTCGATGAACCAGCAGGCGATCCCGTCGGGGCCGCTGGAGTGGACCTCGCCGGAGCTGGGGTGGAACACGTCTATTCCGTGGATGGTGACTTGTGCGTAGTGGCTTGTGGTGAGCTCGAGGGGGAAGTCTTCGGGGCGCAGCGCCTGGAGCGAAGCGATCGTTTCAGCCCGGTGAGCATCCGACCGATCACCCCGGCCCCGGGCATCGTCCGTTTGTCCGCCGCCGCCCGTCGGACCTGACTGGTCAGACCGAACTTTTCCGCTTTTGGAAACGCCCGTGAGACCCGATAGACCTCGACAACCCAATCGATTGATCGCTTCCAGACTTCCAGCTCCCGATAGCTCCGCAACACTGCCATAATCCGCCACCATCCTTCCCTTGCCATCCACCAGCCACAAGCCACTAACCACCTCGATATCCGGCTCCCCGAAAATCACGAACAGGTTCCCCGACCCCGTGTTCTTCAGGTCGTTGGCCATGTGGAGGTCCGCGTTCATCCGGGCTTTGAGGACCGGAATCCGGCCGAGCCGGTCGAAATCGGCGGAGTGGGCGTCGTAGTTGAAGGCGCAGGTGATGAGGACGTCGAAGCCGGCATCCCCGGCCTCCCGGGCGGCGGCCACCAGGTCGGGGCGGGAGACGGTCCCGAACTCGGGGCCGATGAAGACCCCGGCCCGGCGCTCCGTACCGCTGTCGCTTTCGACGTACCGGCCCTCGGCGCAGATGTACCGGCCCGGCCATCCGGTGATGGCGGTGAAATCGATCCGGTCCGCCTTGTGGGACTGATGAACCCCGGTGGTCTTGAGATGCTCGAGGACGACGGCCACGAAGTCCCGGGCATCCACGCCCCGGTCCGACGCGCTCCGGGGCGGATCGACGAACCGGCCCCCCTCATCGACGATCAGATACCGATGGGGCGAAAGGCTCTCCACCGTGAACGGGCCGGACACCCGGACGATGGACTTGTCCTCATAGGGCTTGTCGTAGAGGTATTCGAAATCCGCGTTGGCGGCAATCGAAGCGTCGATCTCCTTCTGGCGGGCAATCCGGGCGTCCCACCATTTCTTGTGGAGGGTTTTGGCCTTCGCCGGCCAGTCGGCTCCGGCCTCCCGGGGGATCTCCCACTCCTCCCAGGTTTCGCCCAGGGCCTTGTTGAGCGACTCCCGGAGGGGCTCGAGGGTCTCCTGGAACCGATCCCAGATCACGTCGATCCCCGCGTTGTTGGCGATGGCCTTGAGGGTGATGTGCGGCACGCGCTCGTAAACAAACCCCTGGCGGATGTCGCCCCGGGTCCGGGCCTCGGAGGGAACGGTCCGCTTGATCCCGGCGATCTTTTCCTGGCCGGCCGGGGAGTCGGCGAGGAGGTAGTAGGGATAGCGGGCCCCCATGATCCGGGCCCGGGCCAGGGCGAGGGCCACCCGGGAGGTGTCGATGGTAATCCAGCGGCGGCCCCATTGCTCGGCCACGTAAGCGGTGGTCCCGGA
>CAZWGY010000670.1:0-1797 GCA_964633575.1 uncultured Desulfobacteraceae bacterium | reverse complement strand
CGCCGACCAGATGCTCGCCAACCACGCCGTCCTCCGGTACCTCAACGACGACCTCTGGTTCGAGCTCCACCCGGCCGTTTACAAGATTCCCGGCGTGGTCCGGGCCATGGAAGACGGTGAAAAAACCGACGCCGAACCGGATGATGGCTGCTGACGAGCGGTACGCGGACCTGAAGGGCCGCCTGGCGGCCGAGGAAGGCATCCGCCACCTGGCCGCATCGGTGGCCCTGGCCGACCGGATGCACTTCACCGTCCTGGTCTGCGACATCCCCTTGCAGGCCGACGCGGCCCTCGAGATCCTCGAGTCCGAAGTGGCCCGGCTCAGAGCCGAGCCGGTCCAACTGGTCCGGCTCCGGCCCGAGGACCGACGGCGGACACCCGAGGGCCAGGCAGCCGCCTTCGAGCAATTGGTGGCTGAGCTCCTGGGGCCGCTTTGTGACTGGGAGCCGTCCGATGGCGAGCCCGAACCGGTCTTCGTCATCGACGCGGCCCGGGCGGGGCGGGCCGACGCCGAAACCTGGGCCGTCTTTTTCCAGCAGCTCAACGAGGTCCGAAACCTCCTCATGGACCAGCTTGCCGGGCCGCTCCTCCTGGTCCTGCCCCGGGGTTGGGACATCGAGCTCTGCTACCGGGCCCCCGATTTCTGGTCGATCCGGAGCGCCTTTGTCCGGGCATTTGCCGCTCCCGCGCCGGTGGGGACGGAAACGGCCGATTGGGAGCCGGTGCCGCCGGAGCGACGGTATTCGGAAAAGCCCGACATCGACAGGCTCCGGGCCCGCCTAGCCGATGCCCGGAGCCGGTACCGCGACCGCCCGGATGACCCCTCGGCGGCCCGAGCCCTGGCCATTCTCCTGGATCGGCTGGGGGACTACGAGATGGACTGGGGGCGGCTGGCGGACGCGGCCTCAGCATATCAGGAGAGCCTGGAGGTGAGGCGGGCGCTTCTATCCACTGATCCAACCCGGGAAGAATGGCGCAGGGACCTAACCATCAGCCTCCATCGGGTCGGTGATGTCAACCATGCACTCGGTGATCTGGCCGGGGCACTGCCGGCTTTCGAGGAAAAGCTCTCAGTCCTGCGGGATATGTTGAGCAATGACCCGGATAAGCCGGATTGGCGTCATGACCTGGCCAATGGCCTGAAAAGGCTTGGCGACGTCCACCATGACAGAGGTGACCTGACATCGGCCATGGCCGCCTATGATGAATTCCTTTCAATTATGCGGACGCTGCTGGCCGCCGACCCGGAGCGGCCGGAGTGGCGCAGGGACCTGACGGTCAGCCTGAATAGGATTGGCGACGTCCACGAAGCAAGGGGTGACCTCGCCGCCGCCCTGGCGGCCTACGAGGAAAGCCTGAAAGTCATGCGGACGCTGCTGGCCGCCGACCCGGAGCGGCCGGAGTGGCGCAGGGATCTAGCGGCCAGCCTAAGCAAGGTCGGCGACGTCCACAAAGCCCGAGGGGACCTCGCCGCCGCGCTTGAAGCCTACGAGGAAGGTCTGGAAGTCATACGGGCTCTCCTGGCAACCGACCCGGAGCGGCCGGAGTGGCGCCGGGACCTGACGGTAAGCCTGGAACGGATCGGCGACGTCCATAGCGCCCGAGGTGACCTCGCCGCCGCCCTGGCGGCCTACGAGGAGTGCCTGGAAGTCAGGCGGACTCTCCTGACCACGGACCCGGACCGGCCGGAATGGCGCTGGGACTTCACGCTCAGCCTGGATCGGGTCGGCGACATCCACAAAGCCCGAGGGGACCTCGCCGCCGCGCTTGAAGCCTACGAGGAAAGCCTGGAAGTCA
>CAZWGY010000669.1:0-1851 GCA_964633575.1 uncultured Desulfobacteraceae bacterium | reverse complement strand
CGGGCCGTCGGGATGGCCGGCGGTCTCGAGGCCTCGGGGGTCCGGCTGGCCGGAGCCCATGTTTTTATCAAGCCGAACATCGTCTTCTGGACCCGGGCGGTGCCCTTTCCCAAGTGGGGGGTGATCACCACGTCCCGGGTGGTCGAGGATATGGTGGCGCTTTTGAAGGATTCCGGCGCCGGGCGGATCGTCATCGGCGAGGGGATCGTCACCCGGGACCCCAAAGACGCCCGGACCCCGGCTCACGCCTTTGAGCAGCTCGGCTACGACGCTCTGGCCCGGAAATACGGGGTCGAGGTGGTCAACCTCATGAGCCGGCCGTTCAAGCGGGTGGAGCTGGGCGACGATTGCGCCCTCCGGTTCAGCACCGGGATTCTCGACGCCGACCTGGTGGTTGACCTCCCGGTCCTCAAGACCCACGGCCAGACGGTGGTCAGCCTCGGGATCAAGAACCTCAAGGGGACCGTCGATATCCCCTCCCGGAAGAAATGTCACAGCCCGGACCCCGACCGGGACCTCCACTTCTGGGTGGCGAAGCTGGCCGACCGGCTCCCGCCGGTTTTCACCCTCATCGACGGGATTTACACCATCGAGCGGGGGCCGGCCTTTGACGGGCGTCCCCATCGGCGGGACATCCTGGCTGCCTCGGCCGACGTCCTTTCGGCCGACCTGGTGGGATCGGCGCTTCTGGGCCATCCGCCGGAAGGCGTTCCCCACCTGGTCCACGCCGCCGCCAACCGAGGCCGCCCCATCGACCGGTCCGATATCGAGGTGGTCGGGGAGCCGGTCGAGGCCCTGGCGGCTCATCACGCCTTTGACTACGATTACGCCCGGACCGAGGACGGCGACTGGCTCCCGGCTCCCCTGGTCAAGGCCGGCATCCGGGGAATCTCCTACCGGAAATACGACACCAGTATGTGTACCTACTGCACCGTCTTAAACGGGGTGAACCTGGCCGCCATCCGGGCCGCCTGGACCGGGACCCCCTGGGACCGGGTGGAGGTCTTGACCGGCAAATTCATGGCCCCCACGCCGGGCATGAAAAAGACGATCCTCGTGGGCAAGTGCATCTACAACGCCCACAAGGACCACCCGGACATCGCGGAGATGATCCCGGTCAAGGGCTGCCCGCCCGATCCCGACGATATGGTCGCGGCCTTCCACAAAGCGGGAATCCAGGTGGACCCGGGCCTCTACAAGGGGATCGATCACCTGCCGGGGTTTTTCATGGAGCGATACAAGGATCGGCCGGAATTCGATGAGGGGTTTTTTCGGGTGGCGGAGGGGGGTTCAACTGGCCTCGATCAGCGTCGTACCCGGCCTTGATCAGCTTATGTGGCGGCCTTTGCGGGCGGGACGCCCGCGCTCCCAGGGGGGCGCCGCCCTCTGGAGCTGGAGACCTCCGAGGTTTCCAAAATTTTTTTGGAAACCTCGGAGGTCTTCGGTTACAGTGGCTTAGCGTCCTTTTGGCGCCAAAATCATGCAATTGTGATATTGGGGCAGGTGAGTCTGCGTCCCGTGGGGACGACCGGACAATAGCGCGGCTGTGCGGCCGCCCGCGATGGGCAGGCACGGGGGCCTGCCCCTACATTCCCTAGCTCGCCCTTTCAGGGCTTAACGCATATTGAATCCGGCTTGCCGGGGCTTCACCCCGGCCTATAACAATCCGCCCCGTTGGGGCTAGGCCAGCGCCGAAGGCGCGAATTGATAAAGGCCAGGGCAACGCCCTGGTAACCGGCAAAACAAACCAAATAAGCCCTGTAAGGGCGAACTAGAAACTGAGGACTGAGGGCCGTATATTGTTGTTGTGGCCCTTGCGGCCGCCCGTTCTGGGCAAACACGAAGATTTGT
>CAZWGY010000668.1:0-1857 GCA_964633575.1 uncultured Desulfobacteraceae bacterium | reverse complement strand
AAGAAGTCGCTTATTTTATTGCTGATCATCGAATCAGCCTGCCGTATCGCCGGCAATTTCTTACCTGCCTCGCTAGTAGCTGGGGTGTGTGAAGCTCGGAAGACAATGTAACCCTCAGCCTAACGACTGAAATAGGAAATCGTGAGAAGACCTCAATTCTGGAAGCATCATCCGGATGGGGGCTAAGAAGGAAGGTATGCGTAACATATTCGAACCATTGATAAACGCCGTGAGCGTGAACAGGCCAAATGATGCCGTCAGGCCTGAACCAAAATGGTAAGGGGTCAGGAATTGGAGTTTGCTCCTCCATCGCGGATGTCGTGCCGCCGGCGTAGAGACGGAACCTAACCTGCTTGGGTACTTGTATGGAACATGATACCCCATATACTCCCCTCTTGAAGGGCAGGATGGCCGCGCGCGGACAGACTCAAACGACGATCATGGCCGAAGGACCTTATTGGCCGCACGCCGCTCACCCCGGCTTGATTGGTCCTTTGAATCCCTGAATGTCCTTTCGCATCCGGCCATATCGCGCTACGACAACCTTGCGTCCCGTCAGGACGCCGTGTAATAGCGAGGGAAAGCAATTCCGCGCGGAATCTATTCCTTCAGGACTGACCCGGTCGGACCGAAGCCCGTCCCCGCCGGCCTGACGACACGGGGATTTCCCCGTAATCGGCCTCAAACCGGGGCCTCAACCACATCGGGGTTGGGTTCGGACCGGAATCCGGGGAGGTTGGCCAGAAAGACCCCGAAAAGCACGAGGCACCCGCCGAAAAGCTGGACCGGGGTCAGGGTCTCGCCCAGGATGATCCAGGCGCCGATGGCGGTGACCACCGGGATGCAGTTGATGAAGACCGCGGCCCGGGAGGCCGGCACTCGGGTGAGGGCGTGGTTGTAGCACAAGAAGGCGCCGATGGTGGCAAAGACGGTGAGGTAGATGATGGCGGCAACCGACCGTCCAGTCACCACCGACCAGTCGGTGGTCGGCAGTTCGAAAAAAAAGGCCGGGGCATAGAACAGAGCCCCGTAGAGGATCTGAAGCGAGGTGATGGGCAGGGCATCGTGGTGTCGGCCCAGGTTCCGGGCGAAGACGATGTAGAGGGCCGCTGAGATCACCGCGCCGAAGATCAGCAGGTCGCCGAAAAGCGATCCCTGGAGGCTCCATGAAAAGTCAGGAGCCCCGGTGATCAGGACGGCGATCCCGGCCAACGAGATCCCGGCGCCGACAAAGCTCCCCAGCCGGGTCCGCTCCCCGAGAAGAAACCGTGCGAGGACGGTCACCGTCAGGGGCACGGTAGCAATGATCAGGGCCGCTTTGGGGGCCGAGGTGTGTTGAAGCCCCAGCGTCTCGAAGATGAAGTAGAGGCCCGGCTCGAACAAGGCTATACAGAAAAGCTTGACGTGCTCCCGAGGGGTAAACCGGGGAAACCCGTATCGGATCATGAGCAGGAGAAAAAAGATCGAGGCCAGGCCGAAACGGCAGAAGACCACCGTAAAGGTCGGCAGGGTCTCTAAGGCGATTTTCGTGCCCACGAAGGACAGCCCCCAGAAGAGCGCCGCCCCGCTCAGCGCCAGATAGGTGGTCAGGGTTCCGCCGGTGTCCGTATTCATATTGATCATTCCTTTCGCGATGCCGGGTCCAGGTTCAAAACCGCCTTCGGTACCATATCGAATCCCAACTGTACACCGGAAACTTTGGCTTCCGGAATTTCATGAAACTTTCAAGCTACGGACAATTATGTCCGCCCCTTCAAGCCGGAAGGATGGTTTCGCTATCCCCCGCACACAGATTTCGATTTCGATTTCGATTTCGATCCCGATTTCGATCCCGATTTCGATTTCGATTTCGATAAC
>CAZWGY010000667.1:0-1858 GCA_964633575.1 uncultured Desulfobacteraceae bacterium | reverse complement strand
GATGACAAACCGGCGGACCGTCCCCCGCCGGTGGCCGATAACCACGCAGACCCGCTCCATCCGCCGGGCGTCGGTGATCCGGAATCCAGAGAGCTCGGGCAGGTGGAGACGGGCACAGGCGGAGGCGCCGCGGACCGACGGCCGGGGGATCACCAGGTGAGGCCGGCCCAGGAGGCTCTCGAGGATCACCCCGTCGAAAGGCGTCGCGCTGGCGGCCATCACCGGCCATTGACCCCGGACCGCCACCCGGACCGCGTCCCCGCCGTCCGATACGGCCAGCTCCACCAGCCGCCCCCCGCTCTTGACCAGGACCGTGTTGTCGATCACCCGGACCCATTCGGCGGCCATCTCAGGAGCCCGGACCGGACCGCCGTCGGGCCGGGTAAGCTCGATCCGCCCCCGACCCGGCGGGAATCTGATGAAAACCGGCCGGGCCCGGAACGGGGTCAGGACGGCCTGAGTCTCCGGCGGCGCCGGGAAAAACCGTCCGCCCACCCAGACCCCGGTCCGGGTCCGGGTGATCTCCACCCCGAAGACGGCGAAATGGTCGATGACCGGAGCGTCGAATCGTCGAAGGAGCTTCACCTCGAACCGACCGGTGGATGCCGGCGCGGCCCGGACCGCCCGGCCCGAAGGCTTTCCGGGAGCGGCCGGCGGGGGATACCGCTCCCCCCGTTCAAAGAGATCCACAAACCAGTCCCGATACCCCGACGGGATGGCGCCGAAATCCCGGGTCGCCGGGGGCACCATCACCTCCGGGTTGAAGATGGACACCCCGTCGGCCATCCGCCGGCCCAGAACCTCCGGGCCGACTAATGCCTTGGTGTAGGCCGGATGCCGCCCTTTAAACGGATGAATCCCCACGAAAAGCTGACAGATCACCACCGCGAAGGCATACCAGTCGCTTTCCGGGGAAAAAGATTGGGCCAGCGGGTCCCGGATGGCGGGGAGGATCGCGGACCCCGGATAGGTCGGGGTCTGGTAGGCGTTGACATCGATGAGATAGGGCTCCCGGTAGGTGGCCGGGTCCACCAGGTAGTTGAATTCGTTGCCGTCAACCATCACGCAGTTGGCCGCGTGGATCGCCGCCGCCGCCTCGGCCATGGCCCGGACCAGGGCGAGGATCGTTTCCGGGGTGATCCCGTGGGTCGTCTGATAGGCCGTGGGAAAGAGCCGGGCCAGGGGGACCGCGTCCCGAATCCAGTCCATGGTAAAGCCCACCGGCGCTCCCCGCCGGTCGAGAATCAGGCGCCGGGGAGCCACCACCCGGGGATGAGCAATGACCGACAGCTCCCGGATCTTGGTTTCGGAGATGGCCGCCGCCGGGTCGTGGTAGATTTTGTAGGCGGTCTTCCCCCGGCCGTAAACCCGGCCCTCGCCCCCCTCGAATATGAAGTCGTCGGGGTGAAGGGTGATCTCGCCTTCTCCGCGGACTCTGTATCGCATGGCTTCCTCCGGGTGGAGCTGTGATAGAAATGCATTTAGTACCGGTATGGTGGGGATTGGCTTCCCGAATAACTTTGTTTATCCGAGGCTTGAGCAGATTTTCACGGATTCTTTCCATTTTCCATTTTAATCTGCGTTTATCGTGAAAATCCGGAACCACGAATAACACGAATCACACTAATTTTTAATTCTAATTCGTGCTATTCGTGTGATTCGTGGTTAAATAAATTCTAAGTTTTTTTCGTGTTTTTCGTGTGTTTCGTGGTTTAAATCCATTTTCATGCACGGGGGTAATCGCGGTGCCCCGGTCATGAGGGTTTATCCGCGTAATCCGCGGATGAGGAAGTTAGTGGAGTGGAATCCCGCTCTTTCCTCGGTGTTTCGTGTGTATAATGCACAGGAGTAGAGACCC
>CAZWGY010000666.1:0-1860 GCA_964633575.1 uncultured Desulfobacteraceae bacterium | reverse complement strand
ATCAGCATCACCGCGTAGCCGGGCCGAGTCGAAAGCCCGGCCACCGGAGCATCAACGCTATGTTTAACCGATATTATCAGCAGGAGCTATTGTACCTGCGGGACCTGGCCGCGGAATTTTCCAGGGCTCACCCCGCCCTGGCGCCCAGTCTCAGCGGTCAGACCACCGACCCGGACGTGGAGCGCCTCCTCGAGGGGGTGGCCTTTTCCACCGGCCTGATCCGCCAGAAGCTGGACGACGAGCTGCCGGAGATCATCCACGGCCTCACCGACCTGGTCTTTCCCCACTACCTCCGTCCTCTCCCGGCCGCTTCGGTGGTGGCCTTCACCCCCAAGCCGGCCTTAAAGGAGTCGATGACCGTGGCAAGGGGGACCTCGGTGGCGGCCGTCCCGGCCGAGGGGACCTCCTGCACCTTTCAGACCGCCTACGAGGTGACGGTCCACCCCCTGGCCCTCACCGACGCCGGGATTTCCGAGGAGTCGGCCCGATCAGTCCACATCCGGCTTTCCTTTTCGCTCCTCGGGCTCGACCTCTCCGCCTGGCGGCCGAGCAGCATCCGGTTCTTTCTGGGCGGGGACTATGCCGAGGCCGCCGACCGGTACCTTTTGCTCAACCGGTCCGTCCGGCGGATTCGGGTCGAGTCCAGGGCGGGCGGGACCCCGTTCATCCTCGACCCCTCCCATCTCCAGCCGGCCGGGTTTTCCCGGGACGAGTCACTCATCCCTTACCCGGGCAACGCTTTCAGCGGCTACCGGCTCATCCAGGAATACTTCCTGATGCCGGCCGCCTTTCTCTTCATGGACCTCACCGGCCTCGACGGCTGGGAGAGCCGGGGGACCGGGAATCAGTTCGACGTGACCTTCGAGATGGCCGACCCGCCGTTTTTCCCTCGGGATATCCGGCCGGAGCATTTTATTCTCTTTGCCACCCCGGTGATCAACCTCTTCCGGCACACGGCCGACCCCATCGCCCTGGATCACCGCCTGGCCGAGTACCCCGTCCGGCCATCCGGCCGGAATGATCGGCACTACCAGGTTTACTCGGTGGATCGGGTCGCCGGGATCATCCAGGGGTCGGTCCGGCGGAAGGACTATGCCCCCTTCGAGCGGTTCGCCGCCACCGGGGAGGGCGACGGGGTCTTTCAGGTCAACCGGAAGCCTTCGGCCATCGACAACCGGACCCGGGTCTTTCTGACCCTGCCGTATGCCGAGCGGTCCGGCGAGCCGGCCCGGGAGACCCTTTCGGTGGAGCTTTTCTGCACCAACGGGGAGCTCCCCCAGACCCTCCAGTTAGGTGACATCTCGGTGCCCACGTCCGAGTCCCCGGTCCTTCTAGACTTCCGGAACATCACCCCGGTCACGGCCCCGGTGGAGCCGTCCCTGGGCACCGACGCCCTCTGGAGGCTGTTGTCCCACCTTTCGCTCAACTTCCTGCCGCTGTCGAGCGCGGAGACCCTGAAGGAGCTCCTCAGCCTCTACATCTTTCCCGAAAGCCGGGACAAGGCCAAGGTGGCGGCCAACCGGAAGCGGATCGAGGGGATCGAGGGGATGACCGTCACCCCCGAGGAACGGCTGGTCTCGGTCCACATGATGCGGGGCCAGACGGTCCATATCGACCTTCAGCAGGACCACTTCGCCTCCGCCGGCGACGCCTTTTTGTTCGGCTGCGTCCTGGAGCGGTTCCTGTCGGTCTATGCCAGTATCAACACTTTTACCCGGCTGAGCGTCCGGGACACGATTAAAGGAGATGTCTATCAATGGGAGCCGAGGATCGGGGGCACGCCGCTCATCTGAAGGCGGAGCTGCTCGACCACGCCCGGCGCTTCTCCTTTATCCAGGTGATGCGCCTCTTGCGGCGATA
>CAZWGY010000665.1:0-1865 GCA_964633575.1 uncultured Desulfobacteraceae bacterium | reverse complement strand
TTCGGCACCCGGCACCTGGACGCCACCGAGCGGCACGAAGGGCTGGTGGCGGCCGTGGCCTTCGAATCCATGGTCAAGCTGGCCGCCTTTGTAGCCCTGGGAATCTACGTCACCTACGGCCTCTATGACGGGATGGGCGACATCCTGAACCAGGCCCGCCGGTCGCCGGAGCTCTCCCAATTGTTGACGCTCCCCGTCGGCCCCGGAGCTTACGCCACCTGGGGCATCGGGATCTTTCTGTCCATGATCGCCGTTTTGTTTCTCCCCCGCCAGTTCCAGGTGGCGGTGGTGGAAAACGTCAACGAATCCCACGTGGACCGGGCAATCTGGATGTTCCCGCTCTATCTTCTGGCCATCAACATCTTCGTTCTGCCGGTGGCCCTGGGGGGACTGATCCGGTTCCCCGGAGGCGGGGTGGACACTGACACGTTTGTCCTGAGCCTCCCCATGGCCGCCGGCCGGGAGGGATTGGCGCTGTTCGTCTATCTCGGAGGGATGTCGGCGGCCACCGGGATGGTGATCGTCGAGACGGTGGCCCTGTCCACCATGATCTGCAACGACCTGGTGATGCCGGTGATGCTCCGGCTCCCCGCGTTCAACCTGGCCCGGCGGAGAGACGTCAGCCGGCTGCTTCTCCTGATCCGGCGGGCCGGGATCATCTTCGTCCTCCTCCTCGGGTACACCTACTTCCGGTTCATCGGCGAGTTTTACGAGCTGGTCTCCATCGGGCTGGTCTCCTTTGCCGCCGTGGCCCAGTTCGCCCCGGCCATCCTTCTGGGGATCTTCTGGAAAGGGGGGAACCGGGCCGGAGCCCTAACCGGGATGGCGGTGGGCTTCTTCGTCTGGGCCTACACCCTCGTCTTTCCATCCATGATCCAGGCCGGCCTCTTTCCGGATCATCTGCTCCTGGAAGGGCCGTTCGGGATCTCCCTGTTGCGACCTTACCGCCTCTTCGGCTTTTCCGACTTCGACCCCATCGCCCATTCGGTGTTCTGGAGCCTTTTGGCCAACATCGCCGCCTACATCGGGGTCTCTCTATTCGCCCGGGCGGGCGCCATCGAGCACAGCCAGGCGGTCCTCTTCGTGGACGTTTTCCGCTATCCCGGGGATGAATCGCCCCTCTGGCGCGGCACCGCCATGATTCCGGACCTCCGCTCCCTGCTCGGGCGGTTTCTGGGCCGGGACCGGGCCGATGTCGCCCTGTCCCGGTATGCCCGGCGGCACGGGATCGACTGGGAACGGGAGCCGGCCGCCGCCCCCGGTCTCGTGGACTACGCCGAAAAGCTCCTGGCCGGCGCCATCGGGTCGGCCTCGGCCCGGGTCATGGTCGCCTCGGTCTTCAAGGAGGAGCCGCTCGATGTCGAAGACGTCATGCGGATTCTCGAGGAGACCCGCCAGGCCATCGCCTATAGCCAGGAACTGGAGCGGACCACCGCCGAACTCAAGGCGGCCAACGAGCGCCTCAAGGAACTCGACCGCCTTAAAGACGAATTCATCTCCACCGTCACCCACGAACTCCGAACCCCCCTCACCTCGGTCCGGGCCCTCGCGGAAATTGTCCGGGACAACCCCGCCATGGACACCGATCAGCGGGAGCAGTTCGCCGAAATCATCATCAAGGAAACGGACCGGCTCACCCGACTCATCACCCAGGTCCTGGACCTCCAGAAGATCGAATCCGGGGCGTTCGACTGGCAAATGGGCGACACCGACATGATCAGCGTCATCAATGACGCGGTTGCCTCGACCCGACAGCTCATCCATGAAAAAGACATCGACCTCTCGCTCGACCTGCCGGACACCGTGCCGAACATCCACGGCGACCGGGACCGGCTCATCCAGGTCATGGTCAACCTGATCTCCAA
>CAZWGY010000664.1:0-1867 GCA_964633575.1 uncultured Desulfobacteraceae bacterium | reverse complement strand
ATTAGGAGTGGATGATGATGAAACGTTTGGCTTTGTTGATGGCGGCGGGGACCCTGTTCCTAATGATGCCGGCGGTAGGGGCGGACCTGCGTGTCCGCCCGGCTTATGCCGGCAACGGGGCGCCCCTTCTGATCCTCGCCGACGTCTCCGGCTCCATGCGGGAGACCATGACCGTCCCGGCGGCCGAGGACACCGATGACGAGGACCTACCCAAGATCGTGGCCACCAAACGGCTTCTCCTGGAAATCCTGGCCGACCCGGCCCTGGACTCCCGTGACCTGGGGATTTACCGGCTTTGCCACCAATCGGGGAACCCGCTGCTCTACCAGTCCTTTCTGGACATCGGACCCCACGGCCGGGAAGACGTGGCGGACTGGATCGAGGACGAATTCGCGGTGGACTACCCGGTCTTCAACCGCCGGACCCCCCTGGCCGACGCGCTCCGCCAGATCGATGAGGACATCCTGGCCGGGATGGAAGTTCCGCCGGACATCCTGATCCTCTCCGACGGAAAGGAGAGCTTCTACCGCCCCGGAAAGGACCGGGCCGAGACCGTGAATCCCGATTCGGATGAAATCGTCGGCCCGATCACCGAGATCCGCCGGCTGACGGCCCGGTACGGCGACCGGATGGCCATCCACACCGTCTTTCTGGGCGACGCCGATGCCCCAATGGCCGATGACCGGGTGGCCGCCCTCTCCGCCTATTTTAAAAAGGAGACGGACGAGGTGGACGGCCGGATCAACGGCCAGGCGGTTCTGGCGGCGGCGGCCGGCTTCGGCGGGGGCGAACGCTTTTCCGGAGCGGATCTGCTGGCATCGCCGGAACGGTTAAACGCGGCCCGCGCCCGAATAGTCCAGCGGATTGATGATTGACGATTGCGGATTGATGGTTTTCAAAATCTAAAATCAAAAATCCAAAATCTAAAATCCATTGAAAGGAACCCATCCATGAGCGACTTCCACCGGATCGGCCGCGCCGTCGGCCTCCTTGTTATTGCCATTCTCCTGACCGCGGCCCCGGCGGCCGGCGACGAGATGCTCGCCCCCTACGGGCTCAAAGGCTACGCCTACACCTACTCCCCCCTGACCGTCGATGGATTCCACATCCAAACCGGGGCCATGTATTCCATCTACCACGAAAACAACCTGGATTGCCGGGACGGCTATATCTGGGATCTCCCGGTGAGCCTCACCTACGGGGACGGGAAGCTCTGGGAAGCCGCCGCCGCCATCCAGTGGGAGCGGTGGAAAAACACCGACTACGACGTGGACGAGCGGGGCTTCGGGGACCTCTTCATCGGCGGAAAAATCCGCCCCCTGGCCCAGGACCGGGGAATGCCCCTGGACCTCGCGGTGATGCCCTACATCCTCCTGCCCACCGGAGACCGGGATGCATCCATCGGCGACCTCTACCTCTTCAACCCATCCGACGACGATGACCTGGCCTACGGAATCAACCTCCTGCTCGGCCGGCGCTGGGACCGGTTTTATCTCTCGGTCAACCTGGGAATCAACCGGGTCGATACGGACCTGCCCTACATCGAGGAAGAAACCTTCCTGTTCGGAATGGCACTCGAATATCAGGTCTCCGAGCGGCTCAACACCTACCTGGAGTTTCTCAACAACGAAAACAAAAACCGCTTCCAGTGCGAAGTCTGCACCGCCTGCGATGACCCCGACGTCGAAGAAGATATCCGGGAAGTGGGCCTCGGCGCCGTCTGGCTCGCCGGCCCATGGGGATTCAAAGCCCACATCGGAACCGGGATGACCGAAACCTCGCCGGACTTCCGACTCCTGACCCTGATCAATAGGAGCTTTTCTTTCTGAAGCAATCGAAATCGCTATCGGGATCGAAGAGGACTGAG
>CAZWGY010000663.1:0-1881 GCA_964633575.1 uncultured Desulfobacteraceae bacterium | reverse complement strand
CGGTAACGCGGATCCCCGATTGGCGCGGCCTCCCGCTTGAAACCAGTTTTTTTTGGGTATGCCTCAAAAAAAACATTGCCCTTCCCGGATACCTTTGTTATCTTGTGTCACAAATAGATCAAGTAAGACATAGAAATCGAGCGCTCACCCAGGGATCATACGGCCGGCGGCGATCCGTTTGGGGAAGGCGCCCGCCCGGTAGCTCGCGGCGGATGAATCGGTTTCAACCCTTCCGCGGTTTCAAGCCGGGAGTTGGCGGTGAGGAGGCCGCGACAATGGGGCAAATGGCCAATCTCCTGATAATAGACGATGACGTGATGATTTGCGACACCATGGCGCGGGTCTTTGCCGACATGGGCCATGATGTCAGCCGGGCGGTGACCCTCAAAGAGGGGCTGAGCCAGGCCAGGAAAACCGACTACGATGTGGTGTTTTTAGACGTCCGGCTCCCGGACGGCAACGGCCTTGGAGAGATCGGGACCCTCCAGTCCGCCCGCTCGGCTCCCGAGATCATTGTCCTCACCGGCTACGCCGACCCGGACGGCGCCGAAAAGGCCATCAAGGCCAACGCCTGGGATTACCTGAAAAAGCCGGCATCCATTGACGCGCTCTCCAAGACCCTCAGCCGGGCACTCCAGTACCGGGAAGAGAAGATCGCTTACCAGCCCCGGCAGGAGCCGATCCGGAACAACATCATCGGGGAGAGCCCCAAAGTCAAAGCCTGCCTCGATCTCCTCGTCCGGGCCGCCGACAGCAGCGCCAACATCCTGATTAACGGCGAGACCGGGACCGGCAAGGAGCTTTTCGCCCGGGCCATCCACGACAACAGCGACCGGGCCGGCAAGAACTTCGTCGTGGTGGACTGCGGCTCCCTCCCGGAAACCCTCATCGAAAGCCTCCTGTTCGGCCACACCAAGGGGGCCTTTACCGGAGCGGACCGGGCCGAGGTGGGGCTCATCAAGCACGCCGACGGCGGGACCCTCTTTCTGGACGAGGTGGGCGAGCTGCCCATGAGCTCCCAGAAATCCCTCCTTCGGGTTCTCCAGGAACGCCGGTTCCACCCCATCGGCTCCACCGAAGAGGTCGAAAGCGATTTCCGGCTCGTGGCCGCCACCAACCAGGACCTCGACGAGATGGTCCGGAAGGACATCTTCCGGGAAGACCTCCTTTTCCGCCTCCGGTCCATTGTCATCGAGCTTCCCCCGCTCCGGGAACGGCTCGAGGACATCCCCCTTCTGGCCCATCACTACATGGAAAAGCTCTGCGAGCGCCAGGGGACCGCGGTCAAACAATTCGACCCGGAGCTCCTCGACACCCTCCGGGAATACCCCTGGAGCGGCAATATCCGGGAGCTCTTCAGCACTCTTGAATGGAGTATGGCCCAGGGCCTCTACGAACCCACCCTCTACGTCAAGCACCTCCCCCCACACATCCGCATCCAGGTCGCCCGGTCCACCTTTCATAACGGCGACCCGGAATCCGAGGCCGAAACGGAATCGGCTCCCACCCAGGAATCCGTCGAAACCCGGACTCAATCCGGGAATCTGGTCAAGTGGCGGGACTACCGGCGCCGGCTCCTCGATGACGGCGAGCGCCGGTACCTCACCGACCTCATGCAGCAGACCGATTTCGACATCAAGGCCGCCGCCGACGTTTCCGGCCTTTCCCGGCCCCGGCTCTACGAGCTTCTCCGGAAATACCAGATGAACAACAACGGGCGGTGAGCGGGGCCAGGGAGTTGGGTTCTGAATCCCGGAGCACTCGGGACCCCCGCAAACTTTCTACCTTAATATTAAGGAGGCAACCGCGAATGGACCTTGAACCCATTATCGATCCCGTGGTGGATGTCATCGGCGAATACGCGAAGGACTCCGGACAGTC
>CAZWGY010000662.1:0-1887 GCA_964633575.1 uncultured Desulfobacteraceae bacterium | reverse complement strand
GGCTACGAATGCCGGAACGCTCCGGGGATGATGCTGGCCTACCTCACCGCCGACGTGGGAGCCCACCACAACCGGGCCTGGGTTCTCGGCCAGGACGTCACCGGGACGAACGCCGACGTCCACGCCCTCATCCAGGCCGGCGGCTCCGGCGAGCGGCTGTCCAAATCCGAGGTCCGGGGGAAAGCCCAGGGGGTCATCGACTCCCAGCACCTCCGCCCCATGTTCGACGTTCTCGGGACCTGCCGGCTCCAGATGATGGAGCTGGGCTTCGAGGTCTCCCATTACGAGACCCTGAGCGCCCTCATCACCGGCCGGCGCCGGACCTGGGACGAGCTGATCCGGGTCTCGGAGACCATCTGGCACCTGACCCGGGCCTTTTCCGTCCGGGAGATTCCCGGATTCGGCCGCCGGATGGACATGCCGCCGCCCCGACTCTGCCGGGAGGCCATCCGGACGGGTCCCAACGAGGGCCACTTCATCACCGAAGACGAAGTCAACATCATGCTCGACGAGTATTACGCGGCCCGGGGATGGGACGACAACGGCATCCCCACCGCCGAAACCCTGACCCGGGTGGGCCTGGCCGACGTGGCCGCCGACCTCTGGCCCCGGCCCTGACCGTTTTTATCCAAGGATTCAACCCGCGCGGGCAATGCCGCCCGCGCGCCCACTGGAGGTGCCCCTATGCGAAAAATCCTCGTGCCCGACACAGCGGACCGGACCGCCGACGCGGTGGTCATCGGCGGCGGGATCGTCGGCGTGGCCACGGCCTATTTTCTCTCCAAATCCGGCCTGGATACGGTCCTGGTCGAGGCCCGGGACGGGCTCGGAACCCTGACCACCGGCGCGTCGGCCGAGTGCTTCCGGGCCCAGTTCACCGAGCCGGCCATCGTCCCCCTGGCCCTGGAGAGCATCGACTTCTTCGATCACTTCGCCGAGCGGATCGGGCTCCCCGGCCACGAAATCCACTTGCGGAAGCGTGGCTATCTCTTTATCACCGACGACGCCGGGATGCTCCCTCAGCTCGAAGCCGCCATTGCCGAGCAGCACCGCCTCGGAGTGCCCGACTCGGAGTTTCTCACCGGCGAGGAAACCCGGAAGCGGTTTCCCTATCTCTCCCCGGAGGTCCAGGGTGCCACCTTCCGGCAAAACGACGGCTGGCTCTCCGTCCATGAGCTGACCCAGGGCTTTGCCAAAGCCTCGGATGCCCGGTTCCACGTCCGGACGAAGGTGACGGACATCCTCACCGACGGCGACGGCGGCGCGGTCTCCGGAGTCGTCACCGACCGGGGGACCATCTCCACCCGGACGGTGGTGGACGCGGCCGGCCCGTTCGCCGGGGTCATCTCGAAAATGGTCGGCGTCGATCTCCCCCTGGAGCCGGTCCTCCGGCAGAAGGTCTTCGTGACCTCGGAGGGGATACCTCCCGAGGCGCCCTTTACCGTCAACCTGGTCAACGGCTCCTACTGGCGGCCCGAGCCGGGCGGGGCTCTCGTGGGCTGGGTCAACCCGGACGAGCCGGCAAGCCCGCCCATGGCCAACCCCACCGGCGACTGGGACTTTCCGGCCATGGCCCTCGACAAGGTCCGCCAGCTCAGCCCCTTCTGGGACGAAATCATCGAGAACCTGAAGAAAAACGACCTCTCGGTCTCGGCCGGGCAATATGTTTACACCCCGGACCAGCAGCCGATCATCGGCCCCACCGAAATCCCCGGCTTCCACGTCAACTGCGGCTACTGGATCGGAGTCATGGTCTCCCCCGGCGTGGGCCGGCTCTGCGCCGATCTGGTCACCGGCAAAAAGGACAACGCCGACAACCCCCTGCGCCCCAGCCGGTTCGCCGAGGGCGAAACGGCCGCCGGGGGGAGCTTTTTGAGTGGGCACTAG
>CAZWGY010000661.1:0-1887 GCA_964633575.1 uncultured Desulfobacteraceae bacterium | reverse complement strand
GCTCAACATCAAGCTGGCCCGGATGAGCCGGAACCCGATTTTCGAATGGGTGATGGGCGCCATTCAGCTCGGCTTCAGCTCCCACGATCACGCGCTCTACGCCCATCCGTATTATCGAGGCGAAACCGTGGCCAACTGGCTGGAGACCACCCGCCAGATCGCCGCCAATGAGCCCGTCAAGGCCCTGTCCTCCATCTCCCGGCACTACATCCTGTTGCGAAACTGCCTCCGGGAGGGTCGGGGCGGACGGGTCTGATCCGACAAATACCGGTGCCCACCGGCACCTCATCCATTAAAACGTTTTCAACGGAGGAGACCGATTATGACCACACCGCATTATGATTTTATCATCGTCGGCGGCGGATCGGCCGGCAGCGTCCTGGCCAACCGCCTGAGCGCGGACCCGGCCAATAAGGTTCTGGTTCTGGAAGCCGGGCGCCCTGATCACAAGCTCGACTTCCGGATTCACATGCCGGCGGCCCTCACCTATCCGCTGGCCGGCCGGACCTACAACTGGTGGTATGAATCGGAGCCCGAGCCCTACATGCACAACCGAAAGATCTATCAGCCCCGGGGCAAGGTCCTTGGGGGGTCGAGCTGCATCAACGGCATGATCTACATCCGGGGCAATGCCATGGACTACCAGAAATGGGCCCTGTACAAGGGGCTTGAAGACTGGGATTACGCCAATTGCCTGCCCTATTTCAACCGGTTTGAAAACCGGCTGAGCGGCGCCGAGGGCCACCACGGCACGGAGGGGCCTCTCTACCTGACCACTCCCGACTGCGACAACCCGCTCTTTGACGCCTTTTTCAAGGCGGTCCGGGAAGCTGGATATCCGTTGACCGACAACGTCAACGGGCCGCGCCAGGAGGGCTTTTCCAAGTTCGACCGGACCACCTACAAAGGACGGCGATGGAACGCGGCGAGGGCCTATATCCATCCGGTCAAGGACCGGCCGAACCTCACGGTCCGGACCCATGCGATGGTCAACCGGATTCTCTTCGAAGGCAACCGGGCCGTCGGTGTCGAGTATGTCTCGGGCAAATCGGTCGAGCGGGCTCGGGCGGGCGAGATCATCTCGTGCGGCGGGGCCATCAACTCCCCGCAGCTTCTCCAACTGTCGGGCATCGGGAATGCCGGCGAGCTGTCGGCCCTCGGCATCCCGGTGGTCTCGGACCTTCCCGGCGTGGGCGAAAATCTCCAGGACCACCTGGAGCTCTATGTTCAGTATGCCTGCAAGCAGCCGGTCAGCCTCTATCCGGCCCTGTCCCCCTGGCGGCAGCCGTTTATCGGGGCTCAGTGGCTCTTTGCCGGAACCGGGATCGGCGCCAGCAACCACTTCGAAGCCGGCGGGTTCGTCCGGAGCAACGACGAGGTGGATTATCCCAATCTCCAATTCCACTTCCTGCCTATTGCCATCCGCTACGACGGCTCGGTGGCCAACAACGATCACGGATTTCAGCTCCACGTGGGACCGATGTACTCCGACGCCCGGGGCTTCGTGAAAGTCGGGTCGGCCGACCCTCGGGTCTATCCCCGGATTCGGTTCAACTATCTGTCCACGGAGAAAGATCGGCGGGAGTGGGTCGAGGCCATCCGCTGCTCGCGCCAGATCATCGGGCAGCCGGCCTTTGACGCTCTGCGCGGCGAGGAGCTCGCTCCGGGGGCCGATGTCCGGACCGACGAGGAGATTCTCGACTTCGTGGCCCGGGACGGGGAAAGCGCCTATCACCCCTCCTGCACCTGCAAAATGGGCTACGATGACATGGCCGTGGTTGACGCGAATCTGAGGGTCCACGGGATTGAAAACCTCCGGGTGGTCGATGCCTCGGTCATGCCCGACATCACCAACGGCAACATCTACGCTCCGGTGATGATGATCGC
>CAZWGY010000660.1:0-1895 GCA_964633575.1 uncultured Desulfobacteraceae bacterium | reverse complement strand
GGGGGCGTGGCTTTCTCATTTTAAGGCTTTGAGGCGGGGAGATGATTAAGCGGGTATCGTTTCATGGTTGGAAGAGCTTCCGGTCGGCGGACCTTTTCATCGACCCGCTCACCGTCCTGATCGGGGCCAACGCCAGCGGCAAGTCGAACGCCATCGATGCCCTGGCCGTTTTGAACCGAATTGCCGGCGGGGTGAGCCTGAGCGGAGCGCTGACCGGCGAGGCGGCCCTTCCCCCCATCCGCGGTGGTCTTGAATGGGCGGCTCTGAAGCCGGAATCCGGACCGTTTACCCTGGAAGTCCTCGTTGCGGGGTCGGTGGAACGGGTGGACTATCGCTATTCCATTACCATGGGGATCACGGGAAACCACTGCCACCTGATAGCGGAATCTCTCCATCGGCTCAAATACCGGGCGACCGGGAGCCCTGAACCGACGGGAAAGCCCAAAGAGATCGCTCTGTTTAAGACCGATGCGGTGGCTGAAAACGCCCCCGATATTGTCGGATGCCTGTACAATGAAAAGCGAGGCACGCCATGGATGGGGAGCCGCGCCCATGCACTGCTGTTCCAGCTCTCCGGACAAAAGCCGGGAAAGGAGATCGCGGACGGATTGGCGGAGGTCACCCGGGCCTTGACCGGGATTTTCGTGCTCGATCCGGTCCCCGCCCGGATGCGGGGCTACGTTCCGATTTCGAATCGACTGGACAGTGACGGGGGCAACATCGCCGGCGTCATCGCCGGGCTGCCTTCAGGGCAAAAAGCGGAGCTTGAGACGATGTTGACCGAATACGTCCGGGGCTTGCCGGAAAAGGATATCCGCCGGATCTGGGCCGAGCCGGTGGGGCGGTTCGGGTCTGATGCCATGCTCTATTGTGAGGAAGCCTGGCGGGAAAACGGAGTGACCACCGTGGTGGACACTCGAGGTATGTCAGACGGGACTCTGCGATTGCTGGCCATTTTGGCGGCCCTGGCCACTCGCCCGGCCGGGAGCCTCCTGGTGGTCGAGGAGATCGATACCGGGCTTCATCCTTCACGGGCCCGGCTGATGACCCGGATGCTCAAAACCATTGGCGGCAACCGGGGCGTGGATGTCTTGGCCACCACTCACAATCCGGCATTGTTGGATGCCCTCGGACCGGAAATCGTTCCCTTTGTCACTGTTGCCCATCGGGATATTTACGGCGGCGACAGCCGGCTTACACTCCTGGAAGACCTCGGTCAACTGCCCAAGATGCTGGCCGCCGGCCCGGTGGGGCGCCTGATGACCAGGGGACTGATCGAGACTGCCCTTCAATCTGAAATGGCGACATCAAAACGAGATGCACCGGGTCCTGATCTTTGACACGTCGGTTCTCTGTGTCTGGTTGAGTGTGCCGGGAAAGCGGACTTGCGGTCCTAAAGCGGACCGTTGGGATGGCGAGCGGATCGAGCGCTTGATTCAGCGTGAGATCCAAGCCGGGGCGACATTTGTGCTGCCCTTGGCGGCCATTATCGAAACGGGCAATCACATCAGCCAGGCCAGGCAAAACCGGTACGAAACGGCGTTACGTCTGGGGGATATCATCGAAAAGACCGCCATTGCATCCTCGCCATGGGCGGCCTTTACGGAGCAGGCCGGCTTATGGGAAGCTGACGGCCTGACCCGACTGGCCCGAGCCTGGCCGGCAGCCGCGGCCGAGGGCTTATCCATTGGCGACCTGACCATTCGGGAGGTGGCGGAATATTACGCCCGGACGGGCGCCCATGTCGAAATTCTAACCGGTGACGCCGGCCTGAAAGCCTATACACCAAGAGCGCCAACCGCTTTACCCAGGCCCCGTCGCCGCCGTTGAACCATTAGAAAGTGTCCATCCAGAAATCGGAAAGTTTGGTCGAGATCAAGGCGCGCGAAAAATTT
>CAZWGY010000659.1:0-1899 GCA_964633575.1 uncultured Desulfobacteraceae bacterium | reverse complement strand
GACGGGGAGACTATCTACTGGCTGGAGATGCGGCCGTCGGAAAACGGCCGGTATGTCCTGGTCCGTCGCTCGCCGGACGGATCGACAACGGATCTCACCCCGCCGCCGTTCAACGTCCGGACCCGGGTCCACGAATACGGGGGCGGGAGCTTTCTCGCCGGCGGCGGACGGATCTGGGCGGTCCATTTCGATGACCAGCGGATTTACGAAATCCACCCCGAAGGCGCCCCGGTTCCGCTGACGGCCGATGACGGCCGGCGGTATGCCGATTTCATCCACGATCCCATTCGGGATCGACTCATTGCCGTTTGCGAGGACGGCCGAGGCGGGGGCGAGCCGCTCAACACCCTGGTTGCGGTCGCCCCGGCCGACGGAGCGGTGACCCCGCTTTTCTCCGGCACCGATTTCGTCAGCTCGCCCCGCCTGAGCCCGGACGGCGGCCGGCTGGCCTGGCTGGCCTGGAATCACCCCAACATGCCCTGGGACGGCACCACCCTGTGGGTGGCCGGCATCAGACATGACGGGACTCTGGGGCAATCCGTTCACATGGCCGGGGGCGTTGCGGAGTCGATCTTCCAGCCGGAATGGGCCCCGGACGGGACCCTCTATTTTGTCTCGGACCGCAACGGCTGGTGGAACCTCTACCGGTACCGGGACGGAGCGGTGACCCCGGTCATCGAGATGGCGGCGGAATTCGGCGTCCCCCAGTGGGGATTCGGGATGTCCACCTACGGCGTGGGATCGGACGGGCGGTTGATCGTGAGCTATTCCCGGGACGGAATCCGGCACCTGGGACGGCTCGACCCGGATACCGGCGCCCTGGACGAGATCCAAACCCCTTTTACCGATATCGAGCTGGTGCGGGCTTGCGGAGATGGCGCGGTCTTTCTCGGAGCGGCGGCGGACCGGCCCCGGTCCGTGGTCCGGATCGATCCCGAAACCGGGGAGACGGAAGTCCTGAAAGCCTCCTTTTCGGCTGACATCGATGCCGGCTTCATCTCGGTCCCCTCTCCCGTCAGCTTTCCCACCGACGGCGGCGAGACCGCTCACGGGATTTTCTATCCCCCGGCAAACCGGGATTATTCGCCCCCGCCCGGCGAGCGCCCGCCCCTTCTCGTCTTCACCCACGGCGGGCCGACGGCGGCGGCGAGCAGCGCGTTCAACCCGACCATTCAATTCTGGACATCCCGAGGGTTCGCCGTCCTCGACGTCAACTACGGCGGCTCGTCCGGCTATGGCCGGGCCTACCGGGAACGGCTCCGGGAGCGCTGGGGAATCGTGGATGTGGCCGACTGCGAGCACGGAGCACGCTATCTCGCCTCCCGAGGTGACGTGGACGCCGATCGCCTGGCCATCCGGGGCGGGAGCGCCGGGGGATTCACCACCCTGGCGGCCCTCGTCTTCGGGGAGACCTTCCGGGCCGGCGCCGCCTATTACGGCGTCAGCGACCTGGAAGCGTTGGCCAAGGACACCCACAAATTCGAAAGCCGCTACCTCGACGGCCTCATCGGCCCCTATCCGGAACGCCGAAACCGCTATATCGAACGGTCGCCCATCCACGCCGTGGACCGGTTGTCCCGTCCGATCATTTTCTTTCAAGGAACCGAGGACCGGATCGTCCCGCCCAACCAGGCCGAGGCCATGGTCGAGGCATTGAGGAAAAAAGGCATCCCCGTCGCCTATCTGCCTTTCGACGGCGAGCAGCACGGCTTCCGCCGGGCCGGGAATATCAAACGGGCTCTTGAGGCCGAGCTCTACTTCTACGGCCGGATCTTCGGATTCACCCCGGCGGATACCATTGAGCCGGTGGAGATTGAAAATCTGTAAATTTGGGGGCGGACGCGGATGGATAAATGAAGACGGACATCAAGGATTTGACGTAGCACCGTTGCGTGGATG
>CAZWGY010000658.1:0-1914 GCA_964633575.1 uncultured Desulfobacteraceae bacterium | reverse complement strand
TCGGTAGATATCGACGACGGACAACGGCATGAGGGGCTCCTTGGCTATCGGTGATGGGTGATAGGTGATAGGCTATAGGTGATAGGCTATAGGTCATAGGATAAGATAAACCCGCATGATCGGATCAGAGACCGCGATCATCCCAAGCATGGAAATGTATTTCCAAGAAAAGAGATAATCATCAATCAGAAATCTAAAATCAAAAATCGAAAATCTAAAATCAAATTCCCGGCGCTCTGGATCGCCGTCATCCTGACGGTCGGACTGGCCGCTGGAGCGGCGGCCGCCGCCGATGAGGTGGTCGTCCAGCTTCGATGGGATCACCAGTTCCAGTTTGCCGGGTATTACGCGGCTCAATGGGAAGGGCATTACGAGCGGGCCGGCTTCGACGTGGACATTCGGTCCGCCATCCGGCCGGACGGGACCATCCGGAGCGCCGTCGAGGAAGTCGTTCAGGGCCGGGCCGACTTCGGGATCGGCGCGGCCGACGTCCTCCTGGCCCGCGACCGGGGCGCCGACCTGGTGGTGGTGGCCACGATTCTCCAGCAGAGCGCCGCCGCGTTCTACGCACTCGACGGAACGGGACTCGACACCCCGGCCGATTTCACCCGCCTTCGAGTGGCCCGGAAAGTCAACGATCTCATCGACGTCGAGCTCCAGGCCCTTCTCCATGCCGAGGGCATCGACCCGGCAACCGTAACCCCATACCCGCATCAGGCCGGGATCGACCACCTGGTTCGGGGGGACGTCGATGTGATCCCCGGCTACGAGATCAGCGCGGCCATTCAATTTCAACTGGCCGGCGTCCCGGTGGAAACCCTCCGGCCGGCCGATTACGGCATCACCTTTTACGGCGACTCCCTCTTCACCCGGCGGGAGGTGATCGACCGGGACCCGGCCCGGGTGGCGCGGTTTGTCGAGGCGACCCTGGCGGGATGGCGGCACGCCATGGAAAATTCCGATACCGTGGCCGACCGGATCGCCCGGACCCTCCCCCGGGTCAAGCCGGTCCCCGGCGGGGACATGACGACCTTCAACCGGTTCCAGGCCGACGCCATGGCCGAGCTGATGCTCTACCCGGTGGTCCGGCTGGGCAACTCCAACCCCGAGCGCTGGGGCTTGATGCACCGCCTGATGAAGCGGATCGGGATGGTCTCGGGGGACCTGGACGTCGCCCGGTTCGTCTTTGATCCCCTGAGCTGGCGGGACCAGGCCCGGGCCGAGGAAGAGCGTCTTCTGGTGATCGCCCTGGCGATCATCGCCGGGCTGGCGGTCCTCGCCGCCCTCTGGGTGATCTTCCTTCGCCGAACGGTCATCCGCCGAACCTGGGCCCTTACCGAAATCAACCGGACCCTGGCCGCCGAGGTGGATGAGCGAAAGGCGATCCAGTCGGCCCTGACCGAAAGCCGGGAGACCTTTTCCACCTTCATGGATCATCTCCCCTGCGCCGCCTTCATCAAGGACGACACCCTCCAGCCCATCTACGTCAACCGCTACGCACGGGAGCTGTTGGGCGGGGACTTCCCGGTGGGGCGGACCGTCGATGACGTCTTCCCGGCAGCCGGCGGGGAAACCGCCCTCCAGGATGAGGACCGCCGGGTTCTGGCCGGCGGCGGCCCCCTGGAGATCATCGAGACCCTCTGCGATCCGGCGGGCGAGGCCCGGATTTTTAAGACCATCAAGTTCCCGGTGCCCCGGCACGGCGGGACACCGGGCATCGGCGGCATCGCCCTGGACGTGACCGACCTCAAGCGCTCCGAGGCCCAACTGATCCGGGCCAAACGGGAGCTCAACGCCGTCCTCGACGCCATCTCCAAGCCGGTGATCTACCTGGGGCTCGAGCATCGGGTGATCTGGGCTAGGCCGTCTAAAACCGCCTTCAGAGCTTGCTCGGCTTGTTGGCCTCAGTAGTCT
>CAZWGY010000657.1:0-1915 GCA_964633575.1 uncultured Desulfobacteraceae bacterium | reverse complement strand
CCGTCTCGAAGCTCGAAGTCGTCGGCCAGACCGTCCCGGTGATCCTTCCCATGCGGATTCCGGCTCAGAGGGTGGTCCACGTCGAGATGAGCCTGGATGCGTCCGAAATGCGGGCGGCTGGCGCCGGGATAACGGTCCATTGCGCCATTTCCGGGATTTCGGGAAGCCGGGAGGACGCTATCTCGCTGAAGGTCGAGACCACCGGCGCCATGGGAACGGAATTTGACGACGACTTCGACGACTTTGAGGTATAATTGCGAGCCATGAACGGACACCTCGACCACCTGATTGAATCGACGTTCCCCGACGTCAGCGTCCACAAGGGGCTGGCCGCCAAGGCGGGCCTGTCCGGCCGGGCCATCCCGGCCTTTGTTTCGGACTGGCTGGTCAGCCGCTACCGGACCGGGGACGGAATCGACGGGGATGCCATCCGCCGGTTCGTGGCCCGGCATCTGCCGGACAAAAACCAGAAGGAGGTCCTGCTCTACGAGCTCAAATCCGGCAACCCTCTCAAGATCCTCGATGCGTACAGCGTCTCGGTGAATCCGACCACGGGGGCGCTCCAGCTTCGGATTCCGGTCATGGACATCTCCACCGCCCGGGTCATCGACAGCATCGTCGATGAGCACCCGTTGCTGTTGATGGGGAACGTCTGGGGCAGCGGGACCCTGGCATGGCGGCAAAATCCGGACAAGAAGAACCAGTTTCAGATCGTCATGACCCAGTTCAAGCCGATGCAGGCGTCGGTGATCGATCTTCCCTACTTCATCTCCCAGCGGGGCCAATACGGCCTGGATGAGTGGATCAATCTCCTGGTTCGTTCCATGGGCTATGCCGAGGACCAATACACCGATCGTCAGAAAATGCTCATGTTGACCCGGCTGATCCCGTTGGTCGAACCGAGGGTCAATCTCATCGAGCTGGCGCCCAAGGGGACCGGGAAGTCCCACGTCTTCAGCCAGTTGTCCAGACATGCGTGGCTGGTCAGCGGCGGGGTGGTGACCCGGGCTCAGCTTTTCATGGACATGAGCCGTCAGCGGTCCGGCATCATCACCCGGTATGACGCGGTGATTCTCGACGAGATCCAGACCATCAAGCTGAGCAACGAAGGGGAGATCATCGGCGCGCTGAAGGGGTATCTCGAATCGGGGGAATTCCGGGTGATGGGCCATCACGGGACGGCCGAAGCGGGGTTCGTCATCCTGGGAAACATCCCCATCGAGGACGGAAACCCTCGGGATGACAACCTTTTTTACGAGCTTCCCGCCTGGCTCAAGGGCGTGGGGGCCACCGCCCTGCTGGACCGGTTCAGCGCGCTTCTGCCAGGCTGGGAGCTGCCCCGGATCGAGTCCGCCAGCATCTGCCGGTCTTATGCCCTTCGGGCGGATTACTTCAGCGAAGTCCTCCACATCCTCCGGAACAATCCCGACTACATGGCCTATGTCACCGTTCATACGAGGGCGGATGGCGACCTCCGGGACGTCAAGGCCATCCAGCGGCTGGCGTCCGGATACCTCAAGCTCCTCTTCCCCGACCTGACCCAGATGACCCCCGATCGATTCGCCGCCTATTGTCTCCAGCCGGCCATCGAGTTGCGCCGGAATATCCGGCGTCAGATGTCCCTGATGGACGCGGAATACTCGTCCCGGGTCGCCCCCATCGAGATCGTCCCATGAGCTGATTGAAGACTGATCACCCCATCGGCCGGCATTGGCTGGAGTGGGAAAATTTCATTTTTCGCCGTCTGAGCCCCTGTACTCAGCCAGGGCGGACGTGATCAAGACCGCTGATCCCCGAGGCTTATCAGCCCCAGCCCGTTTACCCGCCGGGCCGATGCTCCGATTGACGATACCGGGGGGTGCTGCTACATTGGATCAATGGCGGAAGCAGGCTCCTGGCGGCGCGAGCCTGATGG
>CAZWGY010000656.1:0-1916 GCA_964633575.1 uncultured Desulfobacteraceae bacterium | reverse complement strand
AAATGACGAGAGGTCCATCAAATGGCTAACGTCCTTCAATATCAAGGCTATATCGGAAGCGTGGAATTCGACTCGGAAGATCGGATCTTTCACGGCCGGGTCCTGGGCATTACCGATCTGATCGGTTTTGAGGGAGAGAGTGTTTCCGAGTTGGAACAGGATTTCAGAGACGCGGTTGATGACTACATTGAGACTTGTTCGGAAACGGGAAAATCGCCGGAAAGACCCTTTTCCGGAAAGTTGATCCTGGATATTTCCCCTGAGCTGTTGAATTCTATAGCCGTCGAAGCCGGACGGCTGAATATGACCATCGAAAGTTGGATCGCGGACACTTGCAGAAAGGTGATTGAAAAACGTCCGACCAACTGATTCGAATGACTCGCAAACGCATGGAGCCCTCATGACCACCGAAGAAAAAACCTACCGCGTCGCCTGCGCCGTGTGCGGCAAGGCATTTTTTGCCCGATTCGCCCTGGTGGACCCGTCCGCCGAGGGAGAAGGAGAACAGACCGTCCATTGCGGGAAATGCGGAAAACGGATCAAGATTACGCTGCCGCTAGAATACATGGAGCCGGGCGACATCCTCAGAAGCCGGAAACTGGAGGACGATTAGCCGTTATGTCCGAACCGTTCGACATCGATATCCACCCGGAGATGGACGCGGCCCTGGCGGCCCGTCTGGACAAAAACACCCAAAGCCTGGACTGGGCCTTCGACCCGGACCGTCTGAAACGAGGTCCCCAGGCCCTGGCCGGGTCCGGAGCCCTCGAAGCGGTGGGCCGGGACCTCTGGGCCGCATCGGGGCTTGATCCCCAGGACCTCCTCGACCGGATCGAGGAGGCCCGGGAGGACGACGAATGCGTCCGGCTCATCGTCCGGGGCGAGGAGACCTACGGCCTGCCCTGGGAGCTGATCCACCACGATCACCCCGAGCTGGGCTTTCTGGCCCGCCATCCCCGGTGCATCCTGGCCCGGCATCTCCGGGGCAAGCGGCGGAAGCCGCCAACGGCCCCGCCCCGGCCGTTCCGGATGCTCCTCTTCATCGCCTCCCCCGACGACCTCTCCCCCGAACGGGGCCGCCTCGACTTCGAGGAGGAAGAAGCCCTCCTTTTCACCGCCCTCGACCGCCCTCTGGCCCGGGGCGAGATCGATATCGACGTGGCCGAGGACGGATTCCTCTCCACCCTCATCGACCGGCTCTCCCGGCACCGGTACCACGCCCTGATTCTTTCCATGCACGGGACCCGGTGCGTCAACGGGTCGGGCCAGGATGAATGGGGGCTCCTCTTCGAGGACGAGCGGACCTACGAGAAGGCCAAGGTTGCCGGGTCGGACCTGGCCGCCGCCCTCGACCGGCTCCCCCCGGGCCGGAAGCCATCGCTCACCGTCCTGGCCGCCTGCCGGAGCGCCCGGATCGACGAGTCGGCCAAGCCCATCGCCGACGTGGCCCGGCAGATTCACCGGGTCGGGTTCGAGCGGGTGGTGGGGATGCGCCTTTCCGTCCTCGATTCCGCCGCGTCGGCCTTCAACGCCGCCCTCTTCTCCCGCCTGGCTCTGGGCGAATCGGTCGGCCGGGCCGTCTCCCTGGCCCGGGAGGCGGTGGCCGGGGGCGAATGGCTCCGGACGGCGGTGGGAGACGCCGCTGAAGACCTTTATGCCCAGTGGGCGGTCCCCGTCCTCCTGGACCGGACCGCCGACGGGCCGGCCGTTGATCTCGACGCCCCGGCCGAGCTGACCGAGCGGCTCCCCCTCCGCGACGCCATCCCCGGCGACGGCACCGTGCCGCTCCCCGTCCGGGGCGCGTTTATCGGCCGCCGGGCCGAGACCCGGGATGCTCTCCGCCCGTTTCTCGAAGGCCGGGACCGGGCAATCCTCTTCACCGGACCCGGCGGGGTGGGCAAGACCGCCCTGGCCGG
>CAZWGY010000655.1:0-1962 GCA_964633575.1 uncultured Desulfobacteraceae bacterium | reverse complement strand
CGGTCATGCCCGACATCACCAACGGCAACATCTACGCTCCGGTGATGATGATCGCTGAAAAGGCGGCCGATATTATTCTCGGCAACGCCGCCCTTCCGCCCGTGAAGGTGGATTTTTACCGACATCAGCCCGCCGCGGCGGCCAACCCCGAAGAGATGAAGAGGGCATCATGAAAACCTACCGGATGTATATTGACGGAGAGTGGACCGATGCAGACGCCGGCCAGACCCGGGACATCATCAACCCTTATGACGCCGAGGTGATCGCCCGGGTTCCCGAAGGCGACCGGGCGGATGCTCAAGCCGCCATTGCGGCGGCCCGCCGGGCATTTGACACGGGTCCCTGGCCCCGGCTGCCGGGAAGTGAGCGGGGCGGCTATCTCCGGCGCCTCGCCCGGTCCATCTCCCGGGAACGGGAGACCCTGGCTGAGCTCGAGAGCCTCGACACCGGCAAGACGGTGGAAGAAAGCCGGTGGGACATGGACGGAATCGCCGCCATTTTCGACTACTATGCCGACTTGGCCGACAAGGACGCCGGCGAGGTCATCGCCTCACCGACGCCGGATACCACCAGCCTGGCGGTCCGGGAGCCGGTCGGCGTCTGCGGACAGATTTCGCCGTGGAACTACCCGCTCCTCCAGGCATCCTGGAAGATGGCCCCGGCCCTGGCCGCCGGCTGCACGATCGTCATGAAGCCCAGCGAGATCACCCCGCTGACGACTCTCAAGGTCACGGAGCTGGCGGTGGAAGCTGAAATTCCGGCGGGGGTGGTCAACACCGTCCTGGGTCCGGGCGTCTCCGTCGGGGCGGAGCTGGCTGAAAGCCACCAGGTGGACCTGATCTCGTTTACCGGCGGGATCGAGACCGGAAAGCGGATCATCCGGGCGGCCAGCGGCAACGTCAAACGGATTGCCCTGGAGCTGGGGGGCAAAAACCCCAACATCGTCTTTGACGACGCCGACTTCAACCTGGCGGTGGATTACGCCTTAAACGGCGTCTTTTTCCACGCCGGCCAGATCTGCTCGGCCGGAGCCCGGCTCATGGTCCAGTCAAAGATCCATGACCGGTTTGTGGAAGCCCTCCTCGAACGGATGAAAAAGATCCGGCTGGGAAACGGGTTCGACCCGGAGACCCAGATGGGGCCGCTGATCTCGGCCGAGCACCTGGCCAAAGTGGAGCGGTACATGGGGATCGCCGAGGCCGAAGGGGCCAGGCTCCTGCTGGGCGGGAAACGGCCCGATGACCCTGAGCTCCAAAAAGGCTTCTTTTTCCAACCGACTCTGTTTGTCGATTGTGAAAACGACATGCGGATCGTCCAGGAAGAGGTCTTCGGTCCGGTGATCACGGTGGAGCGGTTCGAGACCGAGGCGGAGGTCGTCGATCGGGCCAACAGCACGATCTACGGACTTTCCGCCGGGTTCTGGACCCGTGATCCGGATCGAATCCACCGGGTCTCCCGGGCGCTCCGGTTCGGGACCGTCTGGGTCAACGACTTCAACATCTATTTCGCTCAAGCGCCCTGGGGCGGATATAAACAGTCGGGGATCGGCCGGGAGCTGGGACGCGCCGGCCTCGACGAATACACCGAGATCAAGCACATCTACCAGAACCACGCTACCCAGGAGATGGGCTGGTTTGGCCGGTAAGAGGGCGATTTATCTCAAACGGCAAACAGCCGTTTCCATTGAAGAAATGGAAACGGCCATTCAGAAACGGCGGTGTGAAAGGGCAGCCCAATGATCGCCCCAAATTTCACCAATCCCGGATCATCAAGCCCGTGCGCCTTTAGCGGAGAAGAGCGAGATGCATCAACATGCGCAATGGTCAATCCTCGGATTAGGCGGATGGACCCGGATTAAAACAGAAAAATCTGTGAAAATCTGCGCAATCCGCGGATAAAAAAGCGCGATGGCACAAGCTTTGATCAATGCCGGGATGGGCATCCCCCATCCAGCCGGTGTCA
>CAZWGY010000654.1:0-1978 GCA_964633575.1 uncultured Desulfobacteraceae bacterium | reverse complement strand
CTGAGTGTTGAGGAATAGAGACCTCCGAGGTTTCCAAAAAATTTGGAAACCTCGGAGGTCTGATGAGATCTGAGGACGTTATCGTGAAAATCCGTGACGCCGGTGCTCCAATCGGAAAATCCGGAACCACGAATAAACACGAATTTTTAATTCTAATTTTTCCGTGTATTCCGTGTGTTTCGTGGTTTAAAACCATTTTCATGCTAGGGGGTGATCGTGGTACCCCCGATCATGAGGGCTTATCCGCTTCCGCGACGATTGTGGTGACGATCTGGTGGGGATGCCGGCCGAAACCATCCGGTCCCCGCTTCAACCATTGATTTTCGGCAAGGTGATATGACTGAACCGACGACTTCGCCCCAAACCGACGACCGGTCGAGCCTGTTTGCCGCCATGGCCCGGCCGGATTTCTACCCGCACCCGGTCCGGGACCTTCGG
Organism: uncultured Desulfobacteraceae bacterium; assembly: GCA_964633575.1. Classification (GTDB taxonomy): domain Bacteria; phylum Desulfobacterota; class Desulfobacteria; order Desulfobacterales; family JAABSP01; genus CAYNGG01. The sequence continues at coordinate 1,540 of CAZWGY010000654.1, read as the reverse complement.
ACCGAGGAGACCCACATCTCCCTTGTCTTTCTGACCGGGGATCTCGTTTACAAGGTCAAAAAGGCGGTGAATTTCGGTTTTCTCGATTTCAGCGATCTCGGGAAGCGCCGGTATTATTGTGATCGGGAAGTGACCCTCAACCGCCGTCTGGCACCGGATATTTACGACGGGGTAATTCCCATTACCCGGTCGGGCGACGGCTTTGCTCTGGACGGGGAAGGCGAGGTGGTGGAATATGCCGTCCGGATGCGGCAGCTTTCGGCCGACCGATCCATGGCCAGGTGCCTCCGGGACGGGACCCTGCCGGAGGGGTGCATCGAGTCGCTGGCAGACGTCCTCACCCGGTTTTACGCCGAGGCCGAAACCGGTTCCGAAATCGCATCCACGGGCGGCTGGGAGACCGTCCGGGATAATTGCGAGGAAAATTTCACCCAGCTCGATCCGGCCGTTGGCCGGCTCATCAACGAGCGGCGCTACCGGATTATCCGGGAGGCCACCCGGTCGTTTCTCCGCCGGCGCCGGGCATTATTCGAAGACCGGGTGGCGGCCGGCCGGATTCGGGATTGCCACGGGGACCTCCGGTCCGGCCACGTTTACTTTACTCGGGACGGGGTATCGATCATCGATTGCATCGAGTTCAACGACCGGTTCCGGTACAGCGACGTGGCCGCTGATCTGGCCTTTCTGGCCATGGACCTCGATTATCTCGGCCATCATCACGTCGGGGCCGAGCTGATGTCCGCTTACTCCCGCCGGGCCGAAGACCAGGACATCTTCGTGCTCCTCGATTTCTACAAAAGCTACCGGGCCGTCGTCCGCTGCAAGGTCGCCCGTCTCCGGCTCGATGAGTCCGGCGTGGGCCGGACGGAGGAAGTCCGTCTCCGCCGGGAGGCTGAACGGTACCTCAACCTGGCCTACGAATACGCCATCGCCTACACCCGCCCGTCGATTATCGTCGTTTGCGGAATGCCGGCTTCGGGAAAGAGCACCCTGGCCCGTCGATTGAGCGAATCCCTCCGGGTCCCGGTCCTCCGCTCCGACCAGATCCGGAAGTCGTTGTTCCGGGTGACTGAAGAGACCGACCCGGAAGCGGCCCCGTTTGAATCCGGGATTTATACCCCGACGGCCACGTCTTTGACCTACGGCCGGATGCTGGGAGATGCCCACGACATCATCAAGTCGGGCCGGTCGGTGATCCTGGACGCCACCTTCGGCCGCCGGCACCATCGGGATGAGGTCCGCCGGCTGGGACGGGACATCGACGCGAACCTCTTTTTCGTGGAATGCTACGCCCCCTGGCGGGTCCTTCGGGAGCGGCTCGAGGGCCGGGAATCGACGGAATCGGTCTCCGACGCCCGAGCCCGTCACCTGGACGATTTTCGGAAAGCGTTCGAGCCTTTGGACGAAATTGAAGACGCGAGCCAGATCCGGGTCAACACGGAAACCCCGGTCGATGATTCTCTTCGGGAAATCCTGGCCAACGACCCCTTTCTCGACGTGAACGGCGCGGCGGAAGGCCATGAGTAGTTAGGTAATGGGT
>CAZWGY010000653.1:0-1985 GCA_964633575.1 uncultured Desulfobacteraceae bacterium | reverse complement strand
GCTCCCCGTAGCATCTTTTCTCACCGAGCCGACCACTTTCGACGACGGTCTCGTTCAGACTGTAGATCCGGCCAACGCCTTTGTCACGGGTATCCAGTATGTGCCCCGTCAGGGAACCCAGGTCTCCGACAAAATGTATGGATCACTTAATGAATGGTATGCAGAAGGCAACTTTGGAGAAAACAGCTTTCCCACGGTCTGGTTTTCAAACCTGGATGGAACGGATGCCAGGGGCGTTTTTCATGTGGGTCCGGAGACCGATCCGCTCTATCACGGTCGGAAAATGGGCGATTTTCTGTTCACGGTTCCAGCATGGTATGCCGATGCGTACCTCGGTGGGAGAATCCTTGTCACCGGACGTTCCCGGGGAACTCCTGTCGGCAGTGATTCCGTAACCACAGCCGGTGGCTCCCAGGGGCCCACCTTGTTTGCTTTCATGCCGTTGACCTCGGACAACCCATCGGTGGACACCGAGCTTGACGCGCTCCCCTTGCTTTACTATCGGGTCAAGTACCCTGGCTGCGCCGGCCCGGACATCGGCGTCGGGGGCGCACCCGTTGACTGCGACTATCCAGGCTTTTCCATGTGCGATTCCTGGGACGGAGGAAGCTTTATTGGCACGCAGGAGAAAAACGCCATCGTCTTGGTGGGGCACAAGGGCACCACCAACTGTTATTACTGCGATGAAACCGGCGATAACCCGGATTGTGACGTCGAGCCACCGATCCCCGAATGCGCTCGGTACTGCGACGAAGGCCAGGGCTATCATTGCGGCCCGTATCACCGACAAATCATATTCTACGACACCGTCCAGTTGGCAAGCGCCGCCCAGGGCACCATATCGCCATGGGAAGTGCTCCCTTATGAAATCTGGGAGCCCCCGGATTTCTTCCTCACCGGCGACAACGTCTGCGGAGGCGTCGGCGGCATGACCTATGACGATGCAACCCAACGCTTGTTTGTTATCGAAAGAGGTCTCGGCGGATACCAGGGGGAAAACGCCGCCGTCGTGCACGTCTGGCAGGTGAACTAACTCTCATTAATCTCGTAGCGGGAAAACGCCGGGCGAGAATCAAAGATTGAAAAGATACCAAGCTATGGTATAATTTCAACCAAGAAGCGGTATCTTTTCAATCTTTCGGAAGGGATCATCCCATCATGCCCTGGACATACAAACCCCGATGGATCGCCCCCCGGCTCGCCGATGCGGCGACGTTTTCCCCGGTAGTGGTGCTCACCGGAGCCCGACAGACCGGCAAAAGCACGCTCCTGAGGCATGAGCCGCCGTTCCGGGATTGGCCATACGTCACCCTGGATGACCTGGAGATGCTGGAGCTGGCTCAAAACGCCCCCAATGAGCTGGCCGCTCTGCACGAGCGGATGGTCATCGACGAGGTCCAGAAGGCCCCCCAATTGATGTCGGCCATCAAGCTCCAGGTCGATAAGGACCGGGATCGCCGGTATTTTCTGTCCGGATCAGCCCATCTCCTGCTTATGCGGGCCGTCTCCGAAACCCTTGCCGGCCGGGCCCTTTACTTCGAGCTGATGCCGTTTACCCTTGGCGAGGAAGCCGGGAACCCGCCACCGGATTGGCTATCAACCGGCCGGCCGGAAGATGTTGCCGCGGCGTCAACACGCCATAGCGTGTCTTCGGACCGCTTGTTCCGGGGAGCGATGCCCCCTGTCGCTTTCCTGACGAAATCCAGCCAGATGGCCGACTGGTGGGATGGATACGTCCGGACCTACGTCGAACGGGACCTGCGGGACTTGTCCCAGATCTCCAACCTGCCCGAATTCCGGAAGGCCATGACCCTTCTGGCATCCCGGACCGGGCAGGTCTTAAACGCCGCGGATATCGCCCGGTCCGCCGGCCTCTCCCAATCCACCGTTGGCCGATACATCAACCTGATGGAGACCGGCGGCCTCTTTGCCCGGCTCCAGCCTTACAGCCGGAATGTCTCCAAAAGAATCGTCAAATCGCCTAA
>CAZWGY010000652.1:0-1991 GCA_964633575.1 uncultured Desulfobacteraceae bacterium | reverse complement strand
CCCCACCGACGCCGCCACGGAGGTGAGCCAATGGATGTAACCGTCGCCCGACACCGGGTGGGCAGCGACCCCGAAACCGGCCTGTCCCCCCTCCAAACCCAGCTCCTGGCCTCGCCCGCCCCGATCCGGATCGCTCACGCCCCCACGGGGGCGGGCAAGAGCTACGCCTTTGGCCGGGCCGTCATGAGCGACCAGCGGGTGCTGTTCATCGTCCCGACCCGTCGGCTGGCCCAGAACCTCCTGGCCTCGCTCCACGAGGACCTCGTCCGGGACGCCGGATGGGACCCGTCCGCCGCGGACCGGAAGCTCGCCCTCTGGTCCTCGGACGCAACCGAGCGCCTCAGGGCCGAAGGCGTCACCCGGATCGGCCCCCGGCGCATCCGGGAGATCTTCGGGCTCAACACCGCCCTGCCGGGCGGGGAGATGATCGTCTCGGTCCCGGAGGTGGTCGGCCACTGTCTCCTCCGGCCTTACCCCGGCCGGAGCCAGACCGACGCCGGGATCTTCGACCTCATCACCCTGTTCGAGCACGTGGTCTTTGACGAATGCCACACCATCTCCCCCCGGGGGTTCGGCCTGGCCGGCCTGATCGCCAAAATGGTCGCCACCGACGTCCCCCGCCGGGCCCGGATCAGCTTCCTGTCGGCCACTCCCCTGGACATCCGGCCGGTGCTCCGCCGGCTGGAGATCCCGGATGACCGGATCGAAACCCTGTCCGAGACCCTGACCGATACCGGCCGGCCGGTCCACGGCGACGTCCGGTTGTCCATCCGGGACCGGCCCGACATGGTCGCCCTCGTCCGGGAAGAGATCCCGGCCATCGCCGCCGAGATCGGGGCGGGCCGGCAGGTGGTGATCATCTACAACCGCCTGTCCGATCTCCGGCTTCATCTGGCGGAGATGGCCGAGCTGCTCGCGGCCGCCGGGGTCCGGCCCGGCCGGGCCCTGCTCATCGACAGCATCGACGACTCCCGGGACGGCGGCATTCCCATGGACTTCTTCGAGGCCGGACGCCACCATCAACCCGACCGGTTTGACGTCCTCGTGGCCACCGCCAGCGTCGAGATGGGGGTCACCTTCCGGACCCGCCTTCTCCTGATGGAGCCCGGCTTCGAGCCGCTCAACTTTCTCCAGCGCTACGGCCGGGCCGCGAGAGGGGATCAGGACGGTCGGGTCATCGCCCGGATCGACGGGGGCATGACCCGGAAGGCCAACTGGCTCCGCCGGCTCACCGCCTGGGCCGCCGCCCACGACGGCAAGACGGTCCACATCGACGACCTCACGGCCGTCCTGAGCCAAACGGCCCGGAAAGCCTTTGCCGACCGGCCGGAATCCGGACCCCGCCACTTCGGCAATCTCCCCAACCGCGCCGCTTACACCACCGGGCTCTACTGGAACGCCCTGATGAACCACTTCAGCAACCAGGGCCACCGCCGGCGCCACCTCATGGCCGCTCAGCCACCGCCCGCCAAACAGGTCTTCGCCCTGCTCCGGAAGGTCCGGGCCATGGCCGACGACCGGATGTTCGAAAAGCCCGCCCGGCAATGGTGCGACCGGTTCGAGGAGGAGGTCCGGACCCTCCGGGACATCGGCCGGTCCGTCAAAATCGTCTCGGATGGCGGCGGCACCGCCCAGGCCCCGGAGCTCTGGCTCCGCCGGAACACCCGGATCCTCGACCGGTATCCGGTCATGATCGACGAGAGCGGCACCGAGATCATCCACATCCCCGGCGACCTGGACGATCATCTCCTGGCCGACGGCCGTTACGTGGAGCCCACCCGCGAGGTCCGGTTCCCGCACACGCCCTACACGGCCACCCTCAAAGACGGGGTCGAGCTGGTGGACAACTGGCGGCGGGCCTTCAAGGAGGGCCGGGGACCCGAAGCCCTGGCCTGGGAAAAACACCCGGCGGCCATGGCGGCCGCCGACAAGCTCGTGGCATTGACCGGACTGGTGGTTTGCGATGACGTGGCAGTGGAATCGAGCAGCGG
>CAZWGY010000651.1:0-2000 GCA_964633575.1 uncultured Desulfobacteraceae bacterium | reverse complement strand
GAACGCGGCTGAGGACCGGGTGGAGGCCCGGATTGGGATTCAGATCAAATCCGGAGATGAAGTGACCCGGGCCCGGTCCCGGGATCTCATCCGGGCCGGGGACTATCTCCGGGTTTACGTCCAGCCTGAGTCGGGAGCCCGCTATGTTTACGTCGTCCACGCCGACGACCGCCGGGTCACGCTCCTGAACGCGGCGGCTCAGAAGATCGAGGGGCCGACATTGATCCTTCCCTCGCCCCAAACCTACTATCAAGTGGACGGGAACAGCGACATGGAGCGCTTCACCGTGATCTGCGGGCCGTCGCCGCTGCCGGAAGTCGCCGCCTTAGAGGATGCCGGGATGGCTCCGGATCAATGGATAGCCTTTCGGGACAATCTGGCCCAAGGGGGGGAGATCGTTTTGACCCGGCGGTCGGAGCCCCGGATCGGGATCGCGGGAAATGTCCGGGGCTGGAACGATCCGGACTGCCCCGACCCGTTTTTGGAGATATTACAGACCTATTCGGGCAAGGGGCTGCTCGTCCAGACCTATGCGTTTCAAGTTCAAAAATAAGCCCCACCAGCGCCTGATCGCCCTGCTGACCCTGGCCTTTCTCCTGGCCGGGGTCTGCTTTCTGGGATGGGGCCGATCCGCCTGGTCCATCTACGATGACAAGGCCCTGGATGGGTTTTTCCGTCGGGCCGTCAACCGGGACGAGGGCCCCCGGGCCTCGTTCATCCCCCGGATCGTCTATCTCACCATCACCGACGAGACCTATGCGTATTTCGGAAAAAATGTTCTCGACCGGACCGACCTGGCTTCGGTTAACGCGGCGCTGGCCGATCTCGGACCGGCGGCAACGGCCTACGACATCATTTTCGCCCGGCCGAGCAACCCGGCCGCCGACCGGGCTTTTGCCGACTCCCTGAAAGCCCTGGACCCGGTCTATCTCCCGGTGGGGTTCGCCATTTCCCCGGTCGCGGCCCGGTTCCAATCGGACTCGGATGGCGGGGATGATCAGATCCATTCACGAGCCCTCGGGGCGCCCGAGGAGATCGGTCACGGTCGGCCCTTTCACGCCGTCCGGGCCCTGGTCCAGCATGAGCCGTTCGCGGCGGCGGCAACGGGGACCGGCGACATCAGCGTCTGGCCGGACGACGACGGGATCTATCGTCACCTGCCCCTCCTGATCAAAGTGGATGACCAGTGCTTTCCCACCTTGAGCCTCTCGATCTTTCTGGACTGGGCCGGGGTCAGCCTGGACGCGGCCACCGTGGAGTGGGGGCGGCGGATTCTTCTGCCGGCGTCGCCGGAGAACCGACTTGAGCGGGATTTGGTCATTCCCATCGACGACCGGGGCCGCGCCTTCGTGCCCTTCGTGGATGCCATGGGGCGGGACTTCGACGAGGTTGAGGTCCATACCCTGTTGGCTCACATCGATGATCCCGCCCTCCGGGGCAACCTGGCCAACCTCTTTGAAGGCAGCTTTGTCTGGGTGGCTGATGTGGCATCCGGGATCTCCGACCTGGGAACCACGGCACTGGAGCGGAACGCGCCGCTGGTCACCCTCCACGCATCCACCCTCAACGGCCTGCTGACCCGGACCTTTTATGATCGCTGGTCCCCCTGGCCCCTGGTGGGGCTCCTGGCGGCCGGGATTCTCTTCATGGCGGCGGCATCCCTGCTCCGGTCATCGTGGGCGCTCTACCTGTCCGGGCCGCTGCTCCTGGCGGGGCTGGTGGGGTTGACCTGGGTGGAGATGACCCATTTTCGCCTCTTTCCCGTTGTTACCATAAGCGCGGCCGTCCTGATCGCTTTCTTCGGCTTCGTGGTGGCCCTGGAGATCTCGGCCTCCCGGGATCGGGCGTTTATCCGGGAGACCTTTGCCCGGTACCTTCCCGAGGCGGTGGTTTCGGAGCTCCTCGCCGACCCGGACCGGCTCCGGTTGGGCGGCGAGGAGCGGGTGGCCACGGTCCTCTTTTCCGACCTGGCCGATTTCACCACCATTTCCGAAGCCATG
>CAZWGY010000650.1:0-2011 GCA_964633575.1 uncultured Desulfobacteraceae bacterium | reverse complement strand
CGGGAAAGCCCGAGGCCCTGAGCATGGAGGTGACCCGGCGCTGCATTGCCAGATGCGTCATGTGCAATATCTGGCGGATGCCGCCGACCACAACCGAGCTTTCGGCGGATGACTGGCTGAGGCTGCTGTCATCGCCGACCATGAGCGAGATCAAGGAGCTGGACATCACCGGCGGCGAGCCCTTCCTGAAGCGCGACCTCGTGGATCTTCTCCTGGGAATCGGCCGCCTGAAACGGGACCATCTCCGCCGGCTCGCCTCGGTGGCCATCACGACCAACGGATTCCTCACCGACACGGTGCTGACATCCGTCAGAGAGGTGATCGCCCCGTTGGACGCCGCCGGGGTCGGTCTGGTCTTTGCCTGCGGCCTGGACGCGGTGGGGGCGACCCATGAGCGAATCCGGAACGTCAGGGGGGGATGGCGGAAGCTCGACGCCACCATCCGCGGCCTGACCGCTCTCCGCCGACAATATCCCAGCCTGGTCCTGGGGATCAAGACCACCGTCAGCCAGTACAACATCAACGAGCTGGATGCGGTTTGCCGCTACGCCGACGACCACGGGCTCTTCACCATCATCTCACCGTACATCCTCACGGCCAACCGCTATGCCAACCTGGAACGGGCGTCGGCCCTGGCGTTTTCCGGGGATGACCTTCGGACGCTCCGGGAGTTCTACCGCACCCCCCGCTTCCGCTGGAGCGACTACGGCAACGAGATCCGCCGTTATCTCGACACCGGGCGGATGGAAAAGCCCTGCTCGGCGGGGTTCAACTACTTTTTCATCCGGAGCACGGGGGAGCTCTATTCCTGTCCGATCATCGATGCTCCCCTGGGGAACGTGAGGGATGCGCCGTTTTCGACCCTGATCCGCTCCCCGGCGGCGGCCCGATTCCGCAAGTCCGTCGGCCGTCATCCCGAATGCCGGGACTGCACGGAGCCGGGTCTGGAGCGATACGCCCTGCCGTTCGAGGGGTTTTACTACCTCCGGCGGCGGCTCGCCCTCGGCCGCGCGGAATTCCGGTCGCTCCATCGCCACATGGGGCTCGACAAGTACTTCCGGTAGCGGCGACGGGCCGATACCGGACCTTTCCCCGGCTCACTCCAAGGCGCCGGAATCCGGAGAACCGACCATGCACGATGGGCAACGGCCTTTTCTGGCCTTTCAGATTCAGATCACCTCCCGGTGCAACCTCCGCTGTCCGCTCTGCACGAAACAAGCCTTCGCTTCGGACTGGGTGGAAGGCGACATGGAGATGGCGGTCTTTGAGGCCGCCGCCGAGGCATTTCCGGCTTTGCGGCAGGTTTACATCGATGCCTGGGGCGAGCCGCTGCTCCATCCGAGGGTGTGGGAGATGGTGGCCATGGCCCGGGCCGCCGGCTGCTCGGTGGGGATCACCACGAACGGGACCCTGATCGACGGCGAGGTGGCTCGGCGCCTGGCTCGCGAGCTTGACGTGGTGGGGATCTCAATCGACGGGGCCACCGCTCCCACTTACGAGGCCATCCGGCGGGGAGCTCGATTCGAGGCGGTGGTGTCGGGAATCCGGGAATTGGTCGCGGCGAGACGGGCGGTCCGGCCGGAGGGCCTCCCCCTGATCAGCATCCTCTTTCTCAAACGGCGGCGGAACATTCATGAACTGCCGGCTCTGGTGGACCTGGCCGTCGAGCTGGGGGCGGACGAGGTGATCGCCTCCAACCTCACCTTTCCAGCAACACTGGCGGCCGCCGCCGAAGCGGTCTATGACCTCCGAGCCCCGGCTTCCGATGATCTGGCGATCCTCGACAAAGCCCGCCGCCGGGCCGCGTTGTCGGGGATCAGCCTCCAGATCTACCCGCTGTCCCCTAAACGGGTGGGGTTCTGTGAAGCCCGGCCGATGGAGTCGCTCTACATCACTTGGGACGGGGATGTCTCGCCCTGCGTCTATCTGACCCTCCCGCTAAAAAGCCGGACCCTTTCCAAAGTTTACGAAGGCAAAACGTATTCGATCCCGGCCACCCGATTCGGCAACC
>CAZWGY010000649.1:0-2012 GCA_964633575.1 uncultured Desulfobacteraceae bacterium | reverse complement strand
TGAGTGATGAGGGCTGAGTGCTGAGGACTGAGTGGTGAGGGGTTCGTGGTCTGGGACACCATCCACAAGCCACTACCCCACTATCCACAATTTATAAGGAGGAATCCGGTGGCTTTGAAAACCGTGATTATCGATGCTGAAAAATGTTCGGGGTGCCGGTCCTGTGAGACCTATTGCTCCCTGCGGCACGAGTGGGCCTGCGCTCCCTCGAGGGGCCGGATCCACGTGGTCAAGTGGGAGCAGGAGGGGATTTTCGTGCCGGTCAACTGCCAGCGGTGCGAAACCCCGGCCTGCGAAATCGTCTGTCCCCAGGGGGCCACTCACCGGAACCACCTCACCGGCGCCATGGAGGTTGATCCCCTGCGCTGCATCGGGTGCCTGAGCTGCGTCTTTGCCTGCCCCTTCGGCGCCACCTTCGTGGACGGCGAGACCGGCCGCATCCTGAAATGTGACCTCTGCGACGGGGACCCCACCTGCGTCAAAGTCTGCCCCACCGGGGCTCTCACCTGCGAGGAGATCTCCCGGGAAACCTACCTGAAGCTCGTGAGCAACGCCGACCGGATTCCCCGGCTCGTCAGACAGGCCCTGGGAAAGGAGTAAACCATGTACGGATGGGTTGGAAATATCGTCAAGGTCAATCTGAGTGACGGCCAAGTGACCGTCGAGCCCACGGAGCCCTACGTGGACGACTACCTCGGGGGCCGGGGGCTCGGGGTCCGGCTGATTTACGACGCCTGGCGGCCGGGGAGCGACCCTCTCGGGCCGGACAACCCCCTCATCTTCAACACCGGCCCTCTCTCGGGCACCGCTCTGGCCGGATCGGGCCGGGTGGACGTCACCGCCGTTTCCCCCATGAGCCGCCTTCGGGCCAAATCCAATTTCGGGGCCTACTGGGGACCGGAGCTGAAATACGCCGGGTTTGATCACCTGGTGATCGAAGGCCAGGCCGACCGACCGGTTTACCTCTACATCACCGACGGCCACGTCGAGATCCGGGATGCCGGGGAAATCTGGGGAAAGGACACCTTCGAGACCCAGAAGATGATCCAGTCGGAGCTCGGAGACCCCGAGATCAAGGTCGTCTGCATCGGCCCGGCCGGGGAAAAACTGGTCCGCTACGCCTGCCTCATCACCGAAACCGGGGACGCCGCCGGCCGCACCGGCATGGGCGCGGTCATGGGGTCCAAACGCCTCAAGGCCGTAGCGGTCCGGGGCACCGGCGGGGTCCGGATCGCCCGGCCCCAGGAGTTTCTCGACCTCTCCATCCGGATCAACCACGAAATCCGGGAGCACCCCGCCTATCAGGAGCTCTCCCAGTGGGGCGTGGCCCGAGGCGTCCACATGATGTACCAGATGGGATTCTTCCCGGTGGGCTACTTCGAGGACGTCTGCTGGGAGGACATCCTCGAAAAATACGCCGCCCCCGCTTACGTCGAGGAGCACCAGCTCAAAAACACCGGCTGCTTCTGCTGCCCCAACCGATGCATGAACTTCCTGTCGGTGCCCGGCATCGGCAAGGGGGTGACATCCTGCGAGCCCTTCAGCGGGTTCACCGGCGCCGTCTGGAACCTCGACATGGACACCTTCTGGGAAGCCACCCTCATGGTCAACCGCCTGGGGATCGACTGCACCGAAGCCTCGGCCACCCTCGGCCTCCTCATGGAGCTCTACCACCACGGGATCATCACCGAAAAGGAGACCGACGGCATCCCCATGGAGCGGGGTAGCAAGGAGGCCATCCTCGGGATCATCCGGAAGATCGGCGACCGGGAAGGCGTCGGCGACCTCCTGGCCCAGGGACAGATGGCCTTTGCCGAGACCATCGGCCCCGAGGCGGTGGAAAAGGTCGATCTGGTCAAGGGATTGGCTCCCCACGCCTACGAATTCCGGGCCTTCAAGGGCACCGGCCTGATGCAGGCGGTGGGTCACCGGGGCGATCCGCTCCCGCTCCGGGGCAGCCTCCTCGAGGTGGACTGGCACCACGCCAACGACTGGTTCCAGCAGGTGGCCGG
>CAZWGY010000648.1:0-2018 GCA_964633575.1 uncultured Desulfobacteraceae bacterium | reverse complement strand
CCCCGACGCCCTCCCGGCCCGGAGCCGCCCGACCGAAGCCGGGGCCGCCACCGGCCCCGGCTTGGCCGCCTTACGCGCCCACGGCAATCCGGAGGATCGTCCAGACCTGGACAACCGCCAGCCCGCCGTAAAAGAGCCCGGAAACGACCATCAGCGTCGTAGCCGCGATCCCCGGCCGGAACGCCGCCGGCAACCGGGTCCGGTTGAGGTAGAGCGTCAGGAAGACGATCACCGGGGTGTGGGCCGCGGCGATAATCCCGGCCACCGAAAGGATCTCCACCGGGTCCCGGACCACCAGGACCAGGAGAATCGGCAGGACGGTGGTGATCACCAGGATGTAGGCGTTTTTCAGGGTCGGCCAGTCGGTCAGGTCCACCGGCATCGCCGCGTTGAACCCTTCGAAAACGCTTTTCATGGGCAGGCCGTGCCGGGGACGGTGCCGGTTTAAGATCAGGGTGGCATCGGCAAAGGTCCGGCCCCAGCCGTCCTGATTGGCCAGGATGCTCCCGCCCAGGGCCACCACGATGGCCAGGATCAAGACCCAGAAGCCGGCTCGCCCCCAGATGTCCACCAGCAGGTGGCTCAGCAGCCGCGCCACCTCGATCCCCTCGGGGAAGATATCGGCCGGGGCCAACAGCTCCGTTCCCAACACCAGGAAGGACAGGATCACGAACGCCCCGGCGATCACGCCCACCGCCGCCGTCGCCGACGTGATCCGGAGCCAGTCATGAATCCGGCGGTCCCGGACCGACGCATCCGCCGCCGTCGAGTCGTTTTGGAGCCCCTGGGGCTCCGGGGAGTCGGTAATCCCCGCCACTCCGCCGCCATAGCCCCGGGTGGCGGTCCAGTAAGAAAACCAGGTGATCCCGATGGCCCCGGCCAGGATATAGCCCACCCAAGGCAGGATGAAGTAGATGTCGGAGTTCTCCGGAAAGCCGGGGGCCAGGCCGGCGATGAAGCGGCCGGGGTGGGGAAAGACCTGGGCCGCCGCGGCCACGATGGTCAGCATCAGGCCGCAGGCCAGAACCTGGGAGACCTTTTCGACGCCGGGATATTTCCCGGTGATCACCAGGGCGGCGGACAGGAGTATGGCCGTCACCGTGTAGGCGATCTGGGTCCCCGGAAAGGAGATCATCAGGGCCGAGCCCACCAGCGCCGCCAGCCCGCCAATGGCCACCACGGCGGCGATCAACTGAGGCAGAAAGATCAGCCAGACCGCCCATCCCCTCGGGCCGGGAAGGCGGTCATAGCCGTCGAGGAGCGTCCGCCCGCTGACCACCGTGTACCGGGCCGCCTCACGGATCATCACCCACATGAAGACGAAGATCACCAGCGGAATCCAGAGAAGCTCGTATTCGTACCGGGAGCCGATTCGGGGGGTGAAGAGGACCGATCCCGCTCCCACCGCCGAGAGCATCCAGAGCAGGCCGGGGCCGATCCACCGGAGCCGGCCCGTCCCCTCGGGCGCCGGCGGAACCCGACGCCGGACGTCGATCCCGGTGTCGGAGACGGGTTGCCGGGCCGGGACGGCCTCCGGCGCCGTGAGGTCGGAATCTTCGCTGTTTGATGCCTGAAGCCGGGCCACGATCCGGTCCCCGTCCTGGGGAAGCTCGCTGGAAGGCCGCCGGTGAGCGCGGCCGTGACGGGTTAGAGTGATCTCGGTCATTATTGCCCCTTTCGCCGGGTTCATGCAGCATCCGGAATCCGCGCCGGATGACGATCGTCTGCCATTCAGCGTATCGCCCGCCGCGATTTTTCGTCAATGGGGGAAAGACTGTAGATTCGGATATTTTTGACCCGCTAAGAGAGGTTGGGGGGAGGTCTTTTAGGGGTTTGAGGGTTCGGAGCTATAGCCCGGGGAGCCGGGCCGGGATGGTCATCTTGGCCTTGGCGGCGTACAGGGGAAAAACGGGGTTTTCACGATAAACCCTCATGACCGGGGCGGCACCGCGATCATTGCCGTGCATGAAAACGGATTTAAACCACGAAATACACGAAAAAAACTTAGAATTTATTTA
>CAZWGY010000647.1:0-2039 GCA_964633575.1 uncultured Desulfobacteraceae bacterium | reverse complement strand
AGGCGGGCCATGACCCGGTCCTGGGTGGCGGCCAGGTCGTCGAGCACCTGTTGAGGCGTGCCCCGCCCCCGGACGGCTGCGTCGATGCGGGTCCACCAGAGCTGGGCCAGCTTGGGATAGTCGGGCACGTTGTTGCCGGTGGGGGTCCATGCCTCACGGGCCGGGCTCCGGTAAAACTCCACCAGACCGCCCAGATTCGGGGCCGCCTCGGTCATGGCCTCGGATTGCAGGTCGCTCTCCCGGATGGGGGTCAGGCCCACCAGGGTCTTCTTGAGCGAGACCGTCTTGCAGGTGGTGAACTGGGCATAGAGCCACGCCGCCTGACGGCGTTTCACCGGGGTGCTGTTGAGCAGGGTCCACGCCCCGCAATCCTGGTAGCCGAGCTTCATGCCCGCTTTCCAGTAAACGCCGTGGGGTGACGGGGCCACCCGCCATTTCGGGGTCCCGTCGTCATTGACCACGGGGAGGCCCTTCTTGAGGAGATCCGGCGTAAACGCGGTGTACCAGAAGATCTGCTGAGCGATCCGGCCTTGCCCCGGAACCGGTCCCGATTCCGAAAAGTTCATTTTCAGGGCCTCCGGCGGCGCGTACTTTTTGAGCCACTCCAGGTATTTCCGGAGGCCATAGACCGCCGCCGGGCTGTTCAAGGCCCCGCCCCGGCTCACGCTGGACCCCACCGGACGGCAATCCTCCACCCGGATGCCCCATTCGTCCACCGGCAGACCGTTGGGCAGCCCCGGATCGCCGACCCCGGCCATGGACAGCCAGGCGTCGGTGAACCGCCAGCCCAGGTCCGGGCTCTTTTCACCGTAATCCGCGTGGCCGTAAACCTTCCGGCCGTCCAGGACATCCACGTCGTTGGTGAAAAATTCGGCGATCTCCTCGTAGGCCTTCCAATTGATCGGCACCCCCAGGTCGTAGCCGTACTTTTCCCGGAACCGCGCTTTCAGCTCCGGCCGCTGAAACCAGTCGTGCCGAAACCAGTAGAGGTTGGCGAACTGCTGGTCCGGGAGCTGGTAAACCTTGCCGTCGGGACCGGTGGTGAAGCCGAGGCCGATGAAGTCGTCCAGGTCGAGGGTGGGGATGGTGTAGCGGTTTCCCTCCCCTTCGATCCAATCGGTCAGGGGGACGGCGGTGTCGTATCGGTAATGGGTCCCCAGCAGGTCGGAGTCGTTGACGTAGGCGTCGTAGAGGTTCCGGCCGGTGCGCATCTGCATCTGGAGCCGCTCGATGAGGTCCCCCTCCCGGATGAGGTCATGGACCACGGTGATCCCGGTGATCTCCCGGAAGGCCCGGGCCAGAAACCGGGCCTCGTAAACGTGTGTGGGGATGGTCTCCGAGACCACGTAGATCTTCTGGCCCCGGAAAGGCTCGGCGGCCCGCATGAAAAAATCCATCTCCGCCATCTGGTCCTCTCGGGAGAGGGTTGACGGCGAAAACTCTCCCGCCACCCAGCGGCGGGCCGCCGCTTCCTGGGTGTTGAAGGACCGGGCGGTCCGGGCCGGCGGCAGGACCGTCGCCAGCCCCAGGGCGGCCGCGCCTTTGAGGAAGGCCCGGCGGTTCAGTCCGGTCCGGCGCTTTTCGTTGAGTTGGATGGACATGAGGACCTCCTATCGGAAATGGATGTTTCCGGGATCTTGCAGGGCCAGGTAGAGCAGGCCGGCGATGATTGCCCCGAGAATGGGGCCGACCACCGGAATCCAGGCATATCCCCAATCGCTGTCCCGCTTGCCGCCGGGCATCGGAAGAATGGCGTGGATGATCCGGGGTCCGAGGTCCCGGGCCGGGTTGATGGCGTATCCGGTGGTCCCGCCCAGGCTCAGCCCGATGGCCAGCACCAGAAGCCCCACCGGGAGTGCGTCGAGGGCGCCGAGACCGAAGACCGATACCGCCAGAAAGAGGACGGCAAAGACCAGGACAAAGGTCCCGACGATCTCCCCCACGAGGTTTGAAAGGTTGTCCCGGATGGCCGGCGCCGTGCAGAAGGTGGCCAGCTTCAGGTCATTGTCCTCGGTGACGGCGTAATGGGGCCGGTAGAA
>CAZWGY010000646.1:0-2065 GCA_964633575.1 uncultured Desulfobacteraceae bacterium | reverse complement strand
AGGACTGACCATGAAAATGAAATCAATGTGTATCCTGTATTTCCTGCTGATGATCGCGACGGTGGCGGGGGCGGAAAACCCACGGACGGCGGAGCCAATCGATGGCGCCTCCCAGGTGATCCCGTCTCCGGCGGAAGCCGGGTGGCTCAACGCTCATCCCCGGGTTCGGCTCGGCTTGTTCGACGGCATCGAGCCGGCCATGTTCAGAGGGGAAAACGGCGAATCCGTCGGCATTGTAACGGAGATCATCGATTTGATCGGCCGGCGGGCCGGGATTCAGTTCGAGATCGTTCCCATCACCGCGTCCATGAGATCCGATCTCCTGAACCAGATGAAAGCGGGAGAGATCGATCTGTTTCCGGGGTTTAAAAACCCGGCGCACGGGGAGCTTCTCAATTTCACGGCCCCGTTTTATACCGTGAGTTGGGTGATTGTCACCCGGAGTGACACGCCGTTCATAAGCGGATTGCGTGACCTGGAGGCCCTGGAGCTGACCGTCGCGATCGTCCGGAACATGAAGTGGGATGAAATTCTGAGCGAGGATTATCCGGGGATCGATGTTACCCATGTGCATACCGTCCTGGAATCCCTCAATCTCGTATCCCGAGGCCGGGCCGACGCGGTGGTCGTCGGGCTGGACATCGCCGCCTACCTGATCCGAAAGCATCGGCTTTACAACCTGAAGGTCGCCTCACCCGTGGACTACCCGGATTCGGCCACCTGCCTGGTCGTCCGGAAAGACCTGCCGGAGCTGGCGGCGATCCTCGACAAGGCCATTGCCTCGCTCGAGCGCCGGAAGGTGGACGCCATTATTCAGAACTGGCTCCCGGTCCGGTACGAGCACGGGGTGGACATCGCCTATGTCATCAAAATCATCGCCATGATTGTGGTCGGGTGTCTGGTGCTGCTGGCGGCATCCCTTTTCTGGAACCGTCGCCTGGCCCTGGAGGTGAGCGAACGAAAGCGGGCCGAACAGGCGTTGCGGAAAACCCAGGACCTCCTCAATGAAACCGGCAAGATGGCTCACGTGGGCGGGTGGGAGCTAGATGTGGAAACGAAACGGCTCGTCTGGACGGAAGAGGTTTACCGGATTCACGAGGTCCCGCCGGATTTCGAGCCCACCGTTGAGCGGGCCATCGGGTTTTACGACCCCGAATGGCAACCGGTGATCAAACAGGCTATCCGGCGGGTCATCGAGGATGGCGAGACCTTTGACATGGAGCTTGCGATCATCACCGCCAAAGGCAACCGCCGATGGGTTCAAACCATGGGCAAGCCCCGACTGGAAAACGGAAAAACCGTCAAGGTAACCGGCACCTTTCAGGATATCACCCAGCGCAAACAAACCGAAGTGGCTCTGAAGGAAAGCGAGGAGAAGTACCGGGTCCTCTTTCAGTCCTTTCCGGTGGGGGTGACAGTCTCCGATGAACATGGGAATATCCTGGAAACCAACCATTTCAGCGAAAAGCTTCTGGGGGTCTCCCGTCCGGAGCATGAAGGGCGGGGGATCAACGGCGCGGAATGGGAGATTATCCGACCCGACGGGACCATAATGCCACCCGAGGAATATGCCAGCGTCCGGGCACTGAAAGAAAACCGGTTGTTCAGCAATATGGAGATGGGCATCCGGCGTCCGGACGGCGAGGTGACCTGGATCAGTGTCACCGCCGCGCCGATTCCCCTGAAACATTACGGCGTCATCGTGATCTACGTGGACATCACCGGCCGGATACAGGCGGAGATGAAGCTGCAAGAGTATTCCGTGGGGCTGGAGGAAATGGTCGAAGCCCGGACCCTGGCGCTTGAAAAGGCTCAGGAAGAATTGCTGATCAAGGAACGCCTGGCCGTCCTGGGCCATTTCGCGGGGAGCATCTCCCATGAGCTCCGCAACCCGCTGGCGGCCATAGACAGCGCCGGCTATTTGTTGAAGATGAAGCTGGCCGGGGGCGATGACACCATCCTGACCTGTATCAAGCGGATTCAATCCAACGTCAAGAAATCCACCGACATCATTCAGAGCCTGTTGGACCTTTCCCGGATGGAAAAGCCGACGACCGAGCCCCGG
>CAZWGY010000645.1:0-2068 GCA_964633575.1 uncultured Desulfobacteraceae bacterium | reverse complement strand
AAAAAGGAGCTTTTGCCATGTACCTCGTGACCGCAAGTGAAATGCAGGAGATGGACCGCCGGACCATCGAATCCTTCGGGATTCCGGGGCGGGTTCTCATGGAATCCGCCGGCCGGGGGGCAACCCAATTTCTTCGGGAGACGATCCCCGATATCGACCGCCGCCGGGTCGGGGTCTTGGCCGGCCGGGGCAACAATGGCGGCGACGGGTTTGTCATCGCCCGGTATCTTTTTTCGGCCGGCATCCGGGTCACCGTTTTTCTCCTGTCGGTTCGGGACCGGGTGAGCGGGGACGCGGCGGCCAACCTGGAGCTTCTCGACCAACTGGCGGCACCGGTGGTCGAGCTGCCCGACGAGGCATCCTTTCAGGCGGCCCGATCGACCCTGGCTCATCAGGAGGTCTGGGTGGACGCCATCCTCGGCACCGGCCTGAATTCCGATGTCCGGGGCTATTTCGCCGCCGTGATCGACTTTCTCAACGACTCGGGAAAGCCGGTCTTTGCCGTGGATATCCCGTCGGGCCTCCATGCCGACACCGGCCGGCCCCTCGGGGTCTGCGTTCGGGCGAGGGCCACGGCGACCTTTGCCCACGCCAAGATCGGCCACGCCCTTCAGCCGGGCGCGGACCTGAGCGGCTCTCTGGAAGTAATCGACATCGGCATCCCGCCGTTTATCACCGAAGCCGTCGGTCCCCGGCAGTATTTCCTCACCGAAGCCGACATCCGGGCCGCTCTCCCGTCCCGCCCGCCGGAGACCCACAAAGGCCGGACCGGCCACCTCCTGGTCGTTGCCGGGAGCACCGGGAAGACCGGGGCCGCCGCCATGACCGCGACCTCGGCCATGCGGGCCGGAGCCGGGCTGGTGACCCTGGCGATCCCGGCATCACTCAATTCGGCGGTGGAGCCCCAGGTTACCGAAGCGATGACCCTGCCTTTACCCGACGGCGGAGACGGCTTTTTCGACGGGGCCGGGCTGACCGACCTGGCCGACCGTTATAATGCCGTCGATTGCCTGGCCATCGGCCCCGGAATCGGCACCCAGGACCTCACCGGCCAGTTTCTCAGGGAAGTCCTGGCCGGCTGTCCGCTTCCCGCCGTGATCGACGCCGACGGACTCAATCTCCTCGCCGAAGACCCGAGCGTCCTGGCCGGCCGGACCGCCCCGACGGTCCTCACCCCCCATCCGGGGGAGATGGCGCGGCTCACCGGGACGACGTCGGCCGGTGTCCAGGCCGACCGGGTCGGGACCGCCCGGCGGTTCGCGACCGATCACGGAGTTCATCTGGTCCTCAAAGGGGCCCGGACCGTCATCGCCGCCCCTGACGGCCGGGTCCGGATCAACCCCACCGGCAACCCGGGCATGGCGTCGGGCGGCATGGGAGATGTCCTCACCGGCCTGATCGCCGGTTTCCTCACCCAGGGGTTCGCCCCGGAAACCGCCTGCGCTCTCGGGGTTTATCTCCACGGGGCCGCGGCGGATCACCTGGCCGAAACCCGGGGGCCGTTCGGGTATCTCGCATCCGAGCTGATGGCCGAGATCCCGGCTCAGATCCGCCGGATCGTCGAAGAAACGCCGTGACGAAGGCATCCTGGCGATTTCATTGTTCGTCGGCCGAAGCCACCCGCAATCTGGGCTCGGCCATCGGGCAAGGCGCCGGGCCAGGGACCGTCATCGCCCTGACCGGCGATCTGGGCGCCGGCAAAACCGTTTTCGTCCAGGGCCTGGCCCGAGGTCTCGATGTTCCTCAGTCGGTTTACGTGACCAGCCCCACTTATACCCTGATCAACGAGTATCCGGGGCGCCTGACCCTCTTCCACGTCGATCTCTACCGGCTCGCCGGCGGTGAGGACTTGGATGAGCTGGGGCTGGAGGAGATCCTTTTTGGCGATGGAGTCGTCGCCATCGAATGGCCCGACCGGCTGGCCGAAGGCGAGCTGCCCGCGGATCATCTCGCCGTCCGGATCGAGGTTCCCGATAATGAAGCCGACGGGGACGGTCCCCGGCGGATCGACATCCAATCGGAGGGTGAAATGACCGACGCCATGATCAGGGCGCTTGAAGCTGCGGCA
>CAZWGY010000644.1:0-2071 GCA_964633575.1 uncultured Desulfobacteraceae bacterium | reverse complement strand
CTGAGTGCTGAGTGCTGAGTGAAGTGATGAGTATGTCTCAGTCTCTCATTGCTCAGTCCTCGTTACTCATTACTCAGTCCTATTTGAGTCAATCCCCTCTTGACAAACGCCGCACATCCCTCTAAACTGGCGTCATTTAATAACCGATTGAAAAAAAGGGATATATTGGGGAAATGGCACTGACAAAAATTAACATCGTAGAAGCGGTCCACGACGAGCTGGACCTCCCCAAGCGGCGGTGTGTCGAGATCGTGGAGACCCTCCTGGAGATCATGAAGCAAACCATGGAGGACGGTGAAGACGTGTTGATCAGCGGATTCGGGAAGTTCTGCGTCAAGGAGAAGAAAGCCCGCCGGGGCCGGAACCCCGCCACCGGGGAGGACCTGATGCTCGAGCCCCGCCGGGTGATCACCTTCAAGTGCTCCGGAAAGCTCCGGGAAAAGATCAACCAGGATTCCAGGGAGACGGTCCAGTGACCCCGGCGGAGGATCGGGGGCCGGACGGATGAAACAGACGATTCTGCTCGTCGCCGTCGTGGCCGGGATCTTCCTTTTCTGGCACCACGTCGCCCTCTACCCCTTAAAGCTTCTGGTGGTCTTCTTTCACGAAGCCTCCCACGCCCTGATGACGGTGGCCACCGGCGGGAAGGTGACCGAGCTGGTGGTCAACCGAAACCAGGGGGGCCACGTGATCTCCCTGGGCGGCTCCCGGTTCTGGGTCCTGAGCGCGGGCTATCTCGGCTCGCTGGTCTGGGGGACGGTCATCTACCTGGTGGCCGCCCGGACCCGCTGGGACCAGACGGTCATGACGGTCCTGGGCGCACTGATCATCGCCATCGCCCTCTTCTTCGTCCGGAACCTCTTTGGATTCGGCTTTGCCGCCGTGACCGGCGCGGCCATGATCGCCCTCGGGTGGTGGGCCTCCGAACGGGTCAACGACTTTATCCTCAAGCTCATCGGGCTGACCAGCATGGTCTATGTGCCCCTGGACATTTACTCCGACACTATTTCCCGGTCCCATCTGCGCTCCGACGCCCACATGCTTGCCGCCGAAATCGGCGGGACCACCGTGATGTGGGGCGGCCTCTGGATCATCCTGAGCGCCGGGATCATCCTGTTCTCTCTCCGGTGGGGGCTCCGGACGCCGCCCGCCGGAGGGGACGACGGCAGGGACCCCTAACCCCAGCAGGAGGGCAACGAACACCATGGACGGCCCCATCCAATGGATTCGCCAGCTCGTCGAAGTCTTCTTCTTTCACCCCAAATCGACCATTACCTCGGTGGTCGGCCTCATCCTTATCCTGATCATCGCCTTCTACGTCAACCGCCGCCGGGACGCATCCGGCCGGGTCTCCTTTCTGGACCGGGGCCGAACCGGCTTTCTCGGCGTTCAGATCATCGAGGTGGCCGACGAGGGTGCCCCCCGCCGGGGCTGGTTGCTCCCCCTGTGGGCCGGCGAACGCCGGCTCCTGCTGACGGTCCGGCTGATGATGCCGGCCGGACGGTATGAGGCTCGATCCGCCTGGCGAGCCGAGGGACCCCTGCCCGGCAACGGAGACCTCTTCACCCCCGGCCCCCTGGACAAGGAGCGGGCCAGCCCCCTGTCCGAAGCGGTCCGGTTCACCCTGGCCCGGCCCCGGAGCGTCACCTACCGGCTGTCGGCCACCGGAAAAACCCTCCAGGTGGACACCCCCGACGTCAAAGCCCTTGGGACCGAAGGCGAGGCTCCGCCCTTTCCCCTGCCGGTCCGGGACTCCTCACTGGGCAAGCTGGCCGCCCGGTTCGACAAACTCCAGGCCGGCGAGGCATGGTCCCTGACCCTCATGGATGACAAGATCGTCGCCGGGATGAAGCAGCAGGCCCGGGCCGCCAACCGGAAGGCCGAGGGGCTCGAGGTCAAATGCCGGGACCTGGCCGCCAACCTGGACAAGGCCCTTCAGAAGCTCAAAGGAGCAAAGAAGGGGTGATCCCCATCGCGTCGGCTCAACGACCGCGCGGCCAAACCTGACCCCCCTCCTTCCCCGCACCGCGGGGGCAACCCCCGGGTTTTCGAATTCATCGGGACGGCGCGA
>CAZWGY010000643.1:0-2090 GCA_964633575.1 uncultured Desulfobacteraceae bacterium | reverse complement strand
AGGGAAGGGGGGCTAGGGGGGTTAGGTCCGGACGCCGTGTGGCCGACATGATGAGCAAGGCCACGAGTAGCCTTCCGCGTCAGAACCCGGCCAGGGACGAGAGGATCGCCACGGCGTCGGCCAGCCCCAGGCGGCCGTCGCCGTCCATGTCGGCCGGTCCGTTCAGGGGATCGTCGGTTGATCCGGCCACGGCCCGCAGGACGGTCATGACATCGGCGAGATCGACGGTCCCGTCGCCGTTGGCGTCTCCCCGGCCGAGGGACAATCCCACCACCACCGGATCATGGTCCGAGGACCGATACGGGTCGGGCGCGTAGAGGATCGCCTGGACGAGCGCGGATTGGTCTTCGACGTTGTAATCCAGGTCGGCGGGCTCGTCGGCGTTGATGTGAAACGGGGCGGCGGCGGTGACCTGGATCGCCAGGGGTCGGCTGGCGAGGGCTCCGTCGAGATACCCCCAGGCGGCCTCGTAGCCGTAGGTGTAGATCGGGGCTTCGCCGCCGTGCCGGGCCAGGAGATCGACGTATCCCGCGCCGGTCAGCGCCCGGATCGGGTCCTCATGGGAGTATGCGTTGAAGTCGCCGATGATCAACCGGTCCGGGTCCCCGCTCCCGGTGGGGTCATCCGCCAGCCACCGGGCGAGTGCTTCGGCGGCGGCGGTCCGGGTCCGGTTGCAGTTTCCCTGGCCGTCGCCCATGTCCGGGTCCCCGATGTCGTCGCAGGGGGAGTTTTTCGACTTGAGGTGACAGACGGCCACGGTGAAACGATGGCCGGTGTCGGCTTCGGCAAAGGTCTGGGCCAGGACCGGCCGGTTCTTGTCGTCGTTGAAGCTCGGGTCCACGTGATCGTTCAGTATCTCCGGGTCGCCCACCGGCGTCAGCCGGTTCGGTCGATAGATGAGGGCGGCCCGGATCACCGAGCCGCCGATGGTCCCGGTGTCCAGACAGGCCCAGGCGCCTTCGCCGTCCTGGTCGTTGAGCCCGGCCACCAGGTCGGCCACCGTCTCCCGAGGCGTGTTTTCCACCTCCACCAGCCCCACCAGATCGGCTGCCGGGGCGGTCAGGGCGGCGATGAGCTTTCGCCGTTGCCGGGCGAGCTCGTAGTCGGAGTCGGCGCCCCGGCATTCGGTATCGTTTAATGGGCCGCAGGTCGCTCCATCCTCATCGACCGTCGTGAAGTAGTTTCCCAGGTTAAAGCCGGCGACCGTCAGCCGGCCGGCGGCCGGCGGGGTTTCGGGCCGGGGGTTGGCCGGCGAAAAATCGACGGGGGCGAGGGGATGGACCCGGTAGGCCTCGAAATTGTAGAGGAGCGCGCCGGTCAACCCGGTCACCGTGTCTCCGGCGCGGAGGGTATTTTCCGCCGTGAGGGGCTCGCCCCCCCGGCCGTGGGGGATCGGCTCGGGATAGCTTTCGGTCCGGCCGTCATCCAGGATGATCCGGCGCAAGGCATTGTCGTCGGCCACCTGTTGGGCCGACGAGCCGGGGTCGGCCACGGCCGTGGGCCGGGGGAGACGGCCGTCGGCCGAGAGAACCACCTCGCCATACCGACGCAAGTTCCGGTGACCGGTTACGGTCAGGGTCTGGGGGAAGGTTACCCGCATCCCCTCGAACCGCTCGGGCACCGCCGACGACGCAAACGGAAGGGTCACTTGGGCCGGGCTCGGCAGCGGATTTCCCGTGGAGAGGACCTCCAGCTCGGTTACGTCGGCGAGCTCCGTTAAGTGGTAATACTCGACCACGGTCCCCTGGACCCGAACCCGGTCTCCGACCTCGAGGGGCTCCCGGTCGGAAAAGACGAAGAGCCCCTCGGATGTGGCCGGGTCATCGTCGGCCTCCGAATCCGGGGACTGGATGCAGAATCCGCCAAGGCCCTCCCGGAAATCGGCCACCACTATGCCTTCAACGGTCCGGACCCGGCCGAGATAAGGACTGCTCATGCCGGCGCCCTGGATATCGTGGATGGGCAGGACCGTTCCCGGCCCCGCCTCGGCCCATGCGATCCCGATCCATAAGACCAGGGTGATGGCCAGCCACTGGATGAGAATTGACGTGCTCCGGATCATTATGATCTGCCTCCTTTTGATCGGTGCT
>CAZWGY010000642.1:0-2091 GCA_964633575.1 uncultured Desulfobacteraceae bacterium | reverse complement strand
TCGGGATAGATATCGGCATCGACCGTGCCCGCATGGCGGAGATACTTGATGGCGGCTTCGGCGTATGCGAAATCGTCGGCAAAGAGCGACGGCATGGACAGCCGGGCCGCGGCCGTGGCTTCCCCTTTGGGCGGGTCCGCGTCGCCGAACAGGATGGACAGGGGATCATCCCCCCGGGCGGCGGCCGTTGCTTCGAATTCCTCGGGCGTCCGGCCCTTCTCCATGGCGAGGGCGGTGATTCGCTCTTCGGTTTCGATGTCGTAAACGCCCATGAATTCCGCCGGGTCGCCGATATTCTTGACGGTTTCGGTGTCCTTTCGGATGAGGATTTCCAGGATTCGGAGGTCGCCCCGGATTTTGGTGATCCGGCTCCGGGTGACCAGGTAAACGATCCGGGGGGTCCGTTCCTGACCATACCGGTCGATCCGGCCGTTTCGTTGCTGGAAGACCATCAGGGACCAGGGGATGTCGAAGTGGATCATCCGGTGGCAGAGATAATGGAGGTTGATGCCTTCGGAGGCCACGTCCGAGGCGACCATGAGCCGGACCGGGGATTCTTCCTTTCCGAATGCTTCGACGACCTGCTGCTGTTCGATGTCGGACATCCCGCCGTAGAGGATGGCGAGCTGATTTTCCTTGAGCTTCAGGTCGCGGAGAAGGTTGTCTTTCAGGAAGTGGAGCGTCTCGATCCGCTCGGTGAAGATGACCAGTCGGTCCGTCGTCTTCCCGGGAGTCCACCCGACCCCGGTTTGATCATCCCGGATGATTTCCAGGAGCTTTTGGTATTTGGAAAACCGGTCCGGATCGATGTCGGCCACGGCCCGGGCAAAGGTCTGGAGGGTTTCGATATCAGTTTGAAATCGACCGTTTCCGGCTTTTTCCATCCGGGAGATCCGGTTCCGGATGGTTTCGAGGCAGGCGGCGGGGCTGGAAAACAGCGCCTTTTCCAGGGTGGTCCGGAACAGCGGGGCCGACCCGCGCCGCTGGTCGAGCCGGTGGAACCGGAGATGGGTGAAGGCGTCGAAGACCGATTCCTCATCCGGGCCGGCGTCGCAATAGGCCACGCTGATCTCCCGTTCCTTGAACACCGTTTCCACCTGGTGCTGGATGTCCTTTTTAAAGCGCCGGATATAGAGCCCCTTGATGTCTTCCGGCCCGTAATCCTCCGGGTTGGCGATGGCGGTGGGGTCGAGCATGTTCATGATGCTGGCGAAGCTCCGGGCCTTGCCGTCGTGAGGGGTGGCCGAGAGCATGATCAGGGTGTCGGACCGGCCGGCGAGAAGGTTGGCCAGCCGGGCCCGCTGAGAGGACGTCCCGCCTCGTTCGGCCACGTTGTGGGCCTCGTCGATGACGATGATGTCCCAGTAGGCGTTTTCCAGGTGGGTGCGGTATTCCATGTCCTGCTTGAGGGTGTCGATGGAGATGATCGCCTTGTCGTAATAATAAAACGGGTTCTGATGGGTGGGGATGCGGGAGCGGATTCGCTGGATGCCGATGGAATCGAGCCGGACCAGGGGGATGGTGAAGCGGCTCCAGAGCTCTTTCTGAAACTGGGTGAGCATGCTTTTCACGGCCAGGACGAGGATGCGTTTTCCCTTGCCGCGCCGGATCAGCTCGCTCAACAGGACACCGGCTTCGAGGGTCTTGCCCAGCCCCACGGCATCGGCGATCAGAATCCGTTGACGGGGCTGTTTCAGGGCCTGGATGGCCGGGTCGAGCTGATAGGGCACGGGGTCCATGGCCGCTTTGTGGCCGACGTAGAGGTTCCCGTCGGTGGGCGGCTTTCGCCTGAGCAGGCTTTCCATGTAGAGCCGCGAGGCGATGTAGGTGCTGGAGTCATCCCGGACCAGCCGGGTGTCGGCCGGGTCGAGGACGTCGATCCGCTTTTCGACCTCGGTTAAAAAAATCGAGGTCTTGTCCCGAACCAGCTCGGACAGCCCCGTTGCGGAAAGGGCCTGTCCGCCCGTGGACGTCCGGTCCACTCGACGGACCAGCCATTCCGCGTCCCGAATCACGACTCTCGCCCCGGGGGCGATATTGAGCTCGACACTTCGCATCAGATCACCATGTCATTATTATAAACCCTCATGA
>CAZWGY010000641.1:0-2094 GCA_964633575.1 uncultured Desulfobacteraceae bacterium | reverse complement strand
AGGGGTGGATTTGGTGAACACGGGCATTTTTGTTTGCGTCAAGGACGCCTTGAAGCGTGGAGCAACACTACATTTCTATGATTAAGGAGGAGATTTTATGGGCAACTCAATGAAAGGTATGCATGGTCTGACGGTTTTTTGTATTCTTGCGTTGATATTCTTGCTCTTCCCGGTCGGAACCGGCCAATGGACTTTTGCGCGGGCGGCGGCGGACAATCCGTCGCAAACTCAATGGACGCGAAACGGCAAAGTTGATGAGCAACGCCTTGCCGCCGCCGAAAAGGCGCCTTCCCGACGAGAAAAACGCGGATCCACGTCCGCCGGCTCGGATGTCGCTTCGACATTGTCGGAAATTTCCCAGGGAATCCGCCGGGTCATCGCCGATCCGGCCCGAATGTCCCGCCGGAGCTCTCGAATCTCCGACGAGCAATATGAAAACCTGAGAACCCTGAGAAGAGCCGCTCCCAGTGAGAAGCGGCTTCGGATCCAATTCAACGAGGCCAACGGAACCCCGACTTTCATCAAGACCGGCCACCATGCCAGAAAAGCTCCCCGCCGAGCCGTGAGCATATCGGAATCCCGGGTGTCCGCCAGGAGCTTCATGTCGGACAATCGAAAGCTCCTCAAGCTGACCGATCCGGATGAAGAGATGGTGCTGAAAAGGGAATGGGCCGACGATCTGGGCTTTGCTCATTTCCGATTTCAGCAGACATACCGGGGAATTCCGATCTGGGCCAGGGAGAGTCTCGTTCATCTAAACGCCGATGATTCAGTATATCTCTTTCAGGGGCGTTACGAGCCCAGTCCGGAAACGGAGATTCCGGTGATCCCGGATATCTCCGAAAGGGATGCCATTGAGGCCGCGGCGGCGGACGCGGGTCTCGACCGGGGCTACGAGGGGAAGGCCGAGCTGGTGATCCATACGGCGTCCGACGGCGATATGGCCCTGGCGTTCAAAGTGGATCTGGCCGCCGGCATGGACATCCGCTGGGTCTATTTTATCGATGCCGCGGATGGCTCGGTCCGCCACCGGATCAATAACCTGAAGCGCGATATCGTTACCGTTTCGGGAACCGATCTAAACGGAACCGACCGGGAGCTCAACGCATGGTCCGAGGCCGGAGAAACTTATCTCCTGGATCCCAGCACCCCCCTGGCCGACCCGCCCTATGCTCCGATTCCCAAGCTGAAAAGTAAAGGGAACACCTATATCCTTACTGCCCAAAACAGTTACGGAAGCTCTCTGGGTTTTATCAGAAAGGGGGAAACCTGGGACGCGACGGCGGTCAGCACGGCCCATCACATCAAGACCATCCATGATTATTATAAAACTACCTTTGGAAGAAACGGCATTGATGACAATCACATGAACTATATCGCCGTGATTCATTTCGGGGAAAACTTCGCAAACGCCTTCTGGAACGGACAGTTTGTCGCTTTTGGAGACGGGGACGGGCAGCGGTTTACTAACCTGGCCGCATCCCTGGATATCACGGCTCACGAAATCCAGCACGGAATCACTCAGCATACCGCCGGTCTGATCTATGAAAACCAGAGCGGCGCGCTGAACGAAGCCTATTCGGAGATCTTCGCCTGCATGGTGGATCGGGACGATTGGACGACCGGAGAGGGTGTGGCGGTTACCGCTCCGTTTATGAGAAGTCTTGAGGATCCCTTGCGGGGAATGAATTCTCTTCCCTCGAAAATGAGCGAATACGTCAACCTGCCCAACACCGAAGCCGGAGATCATGGCGGCGTTCATATCAATATGCTCATTCCGGCCCATGCCGCCTACCTGATGGCCGACGGATTGTCGGCCAAAGGGCTTGGAAACAGCATTGGACGGACAAAGACCGAGCAGATTTTTTACCGTGCCCTGACCCATTACCTCACGGCCTCATCCCGGTTCGTGGATGCCAGAAACGCCACCATCCAAGCCGCTCGGGACCTGTACGGTCTTGATTCCGAGGAAGCCGTCACGGTGCAGGCCGCCTGGGACCAGGTTGAAGTCTGGGGAGACTTTATCGGGACGCCGGAAAACCAGGACCCCACGGATGTCGTATCCGTGGAAGGCCAGGACATCATGGTTTATCT
>CAZWGY010000640.1:0-2100 GCA_964633575.1 uncultured Desulfobacteraceae bacterium | reverse complement strand
TCGATCTGATGGGCGGAACCATCGACGTGGAAAGCGAACCCGGCAAGGGCAGCACCTTTACCTTCACCGCCGCCTTCGGCCTCGGAGAGCCGATTGAGCGAAAGCGATGGGTGCCGCCCGAAAACCTTAAACACCTCCGCGTCCTGGTGGTGGACGACAATCCCACGGCCCGCCAGATTCTTTGCGAAACCCTCGAATCCTTCTCTTTTGAAGCCGTTGCCGCAAGCTCCGGCCAGGAAGCCATGGACGCCCTGGAACATGCCCCCCCTGAAAAAGCCTTTGACCTGATCCTGATGGATTGGAAAATGCCAGGCATGGATGGCCTGGACACCGCCACCCGGATCAAAGCCAGTCCCGACCTGAGCCGGATTCCAGGTATTTTGATGGTCACGGCCTACGGCATGGATGAAAACCGGGAGACGGCCCGGCGGATCGGCCTCGAGGGATTTTTGACCAAGCCGATAAGCCCGGCGCTGTTGTGGGATACCCTTATCCAGGTCTTCAATGGGGAAGCCCCGGGGGATTTCGCGTCCGACACCACCTCGGCACGGGCCATACCAGGGCTGGACCCGATCCGGGGGGCCAGGCTCCTGCTGGTGGAAGACCATGAAATCAATCGGGACGTGGCCATCGAACTCCTTTCGGCGGAGCGGTTCTGGGTGGAAACCGCCGAAAACGGCCGCGAGGCCGTGGACCTGATCCGGAAAACCATGGCGGACCCCCCGAACCGCTTACACCCCCACTTTGACGCCGTGCTCATGGATATTCAGATGCCCGTGATGGACGGCTATACGGCCACCGCCAGAATCCGGGAAATCCTGACCCAGGCGGAGAACCAAACGACCCCGAAACTGCCCATCATCGCCATGACCGCTCACGCCCTGGCCGGGGAACGGGATAAATGTCTGGCCGCCGGCATGGATGATTACGTGACCAAACCCATCAGCCGGCGCGAGCTGCTGACAACCCTGGTCCGATGCATCCGGCCGGGTCACCGTAAACTCCCCCCGGCCCGCTGGGAAGACCTACGGGACGCTCTGCCGGCATCCCTGCCGGGGATCGACATCCAGACCGGACTCCACCGGATCGGCGGAAACCCGGATGCCTATAAGAAGATCCTGGTGAAGTTCTTCCGGAACTATCAGACCGCCATAAGCGACATCCAGACCGCTCTGGACAATTGCGACCCGGACACGGCCACCCGCCTGGCCCACACCGTCAAGGGCGTGGCCGGAAATATCGGAGCGGATGAATTGTATCATTCCATGGAAGCCGTGGAATCGGCCCTGAAAAAATCCGACCTGACCCTCGTCCGACCACTCCTCGATGAAACGGCCAACCGCATGCGCGCCGTCCTCCTCGGACTCAAGCCCCTGGCCGAATCCGCCGATGAATGCCGATATGCCGAAGACTCCGCCCCGGAAGCCCCCGCGTTCGACCCGGAGGAGATATCCGCCCGCCTGAATGCCCTGGCGGAATTGCTGGACATGGATGTGGCCGCGGCCAGAACCGAAATCGATGACCTGAAACAACGCCTCGGCCCCATGCCCGAAATCCAGGCCATTGCCGAAGCCATGGATAACTACGATTCGGACGAGGCATTAGACGGCATTGCCCGAATGGCCGACCGCCTGGGACTGAAAGCCCATGAGGGATGAGGACTGAGGACCGCTAAGACCTCCGAGGTTTCCAAAACCTCGGAGGTCTCACCATCTAGGGGCAAACCCGCGTGTTTGCCCAGAACGGGCGGACACGCAGGTCCGCCCCTACGACATACGTGCGGGACGCACTCGCTCCCAGGCGCCGATAAAGACCTCCGAGGTTTCCAACAGAGAGACCTCCGAGGTTTCCAAAACCTTGGAGGTCTTCCCCCAAAACCTCGGAGGTCTTTATATTCGGGGCAACAATGCCCACGGACCTTTAATTCGCCCTTACAGGGCTTATCCGGTTTGTTTTGCCGGTTACCAGGGCGATGCCCTGGCCTTTATCAATTCGCGCCTTCGGCGCTGACCCAGCCCCGGAGGGGCTAAACATACCAGACCGGCGCGGAGCCCTCGTCGTTATACACATCTTTGTACATGATTTCGGCCCCCTGAGCTC
>CAZWGY010000639.1:0-2102 GCA_964633575.1 uncultured Desulfobacteraceae bacterium | reverse complement strand
CCCCCGTGCCTGCCCTATTATGTCCGTGGAGAATCAGGGCGGCCACGGGGGGCCGCCCCTACAACCCAGGTTGAACCGCCGTGCGCCAGCCCAACCCCGAAGGGGGTGAACATACCAGCTCGGGGCGAAGCCCCGTGAACACGAAGCCCCGTGAACACGAAGCCCCGTGAACGTGAAGCCCCGTGAACGTGAAGCCCCCTACCCTCAATCAGCAAACCACCTCGTCGTCATTTCAATGGTCAGCGGATCACCGTCGGTGAGCCGTCGGGCCAGGCCGTCTATTTTGGGCAGCTCGTAGGCGAAAAAGTATCGGGCGGCCATCTCCTTGCCGGCGTAGAAATCGGCCTCGGTGCCGGATACGCCCCGGTCCCGGCCCCGTCGGGCGGCAATGGCCTGGCGGAGCCATTGCCAGGCGATCACGGTGATTCCGAAAAGCTCGAGGTACAGGGTCGCGTCGGCCAGGAAGACCTCGGGACCCCGTTTTCCGGCGACTCCCACCAGGTGACGGGTGACCGATTCGAGGGTTCCCATGGCCGTCCGGAGACGCTCGGCCAGGGGCGCCAGATCGGGGACCGCCTCCGCCGCCTCGACGGCCTCGGCCACGGTCTTGGCATAGAGCGAAAAGGCCCGGCCCTCCTGGATGATCACCTTCCGGCCGAGGAGGTCCATCCCCTGGATGCCGGTGGTCCCCTCGTGGATGGTGTGAATCCGCATGTCCCGGAAATACTGGGCCACGGGGAAGTCCTCGCAGTAGCCGTACCCGCCGAGGCACTGGATGGCCGCGCTGACCGATAAAATCCCCATCTCGGCGGGGTAGGTCTTGGCCACCGGGGTGAGGAGGTCCAACAGGAGCGCATAGTCGGCGGCATCCTCGTCCGTCGCGGTCCCCTTGAGGTCCTCGTAGAGGGAGCACTGAAGCAAAAGGGCGATGGAGCCCTCGGTGACCGCCTTCTGGAAGAGGAGCATCCGCTTGACGTCGGCGTGCTCGATGATGGGGATCGGCGGCGAGGTCGGGTCCTTGTCCGTCACCCGCCGGCCCTGGGTCCGGCCCTTACAGTAGTCTAGCGCCGCGTAATAGGCGGCCGACGCGATCCCGGCGGCGCCCATGCCGACGCCCACCCGCTCCTCGTTCATCATCTGGAACATCTGGGGCAGGCCCCGGTTCGGCTCGCCCACCAGGTGGCCGATGCAGTCGTCCCGGTCGCCGATGGCCAGCTCGGTGAGGGGCGCGCCCCGGAACCCGAGCTTGTGGTAGATCTGGCTCACGGTGATGTCGTTGGGCCGGAGGCCGTCGCCCTCGGGCCGGAGCTTGGGAACCACGAAAAGAGATATCCCCTTGGTCCCCGGCGGAGCCCCGTCGATCCGGGCCAGCATCAGGTGGACGACGTTTTCCACCGCGTCAAGGTCCCCGGCGGATATGAAGCTTTTCTGGCCTTTAATTCGGTACCGGCCGTCAGAGGTCGGGTAGGCGGCCGTGGTGAGGTCCCCGAGGGCGCTGCCGGCCTGGGGCTCGGTGAGGGCCATGGTTCCCTGCCAGTCGCCGGTGAGCATCCTGGGGAGGTAGGTCCGCCGGAGGGCCTCGTCGCCGAAGGAAAGGATCAGCCGGGCCGCGCCGCTGGTGAGCCCCGGGTAAACGCTGGCCGAGTAGTTGGCCGCGCAGAAGGCGGCGTAGCAGGCCGATGAGACCGTCATGGGGAGGCCCTCGCCATCGACCGATTCGGGAAAGGTCGCTCCGATCCAGCCGCCCCGGCCGAATTCCCGGATCATCCCGGCCACGGCCGGGTGGACCTGGACCGCCCCGTCCCGGAGCGTCGGCGGGTGCTGGTCCATCTCCTCGGCAACCGGGCGGAGCAGCCGGGTGGAAAGCTTCATTGCCGCGTCGAGCACCAGGTCAAAGCTCTTCCGGTTGTGAGCCTGGAACCGGGGGTGCTCAGTGAGGGCGGCGGCGTCAAGGACTTCGTAGAGCAGGAATTTCAGGTTGCGGGGGCTGATGAATCGGGCGGCCATGTCGATCTCCTCCTTTAGTGGGGTGTTGATCTGATGGCCCATGGTAGCCCGACGGGGGCGGGATGTCAATTGCCTGAAAATGGGCGGCCGCAAGG
>CAZWGY010000638.1:0-2103 GCA_964633575.1 uncultured Desulfobacteraceae bacterium | reverse complement strand
ATGGACCCCCGGAAGTTTCTCCGGATGGCCGCCCTGGGCCTCGACGACGAGCTGCTCGGCATGGAGTGGGCCTGGTGGTGCACCATGTGCCAGCGGTGCGTGGTGGCCTGCCCCATGAAGATCGACATCCCCGGGCTGGTGGCGGCCGTCCGGAACCAGTGGCCCAAGGAAAACCAGCCCAAGGGCATCCGAGGCTCCTGCGACATGGCCCTCAAGCACGACACGTGCAGCGCCATGGGCGCCACCGAGGATGACTTCGAGTTCGTGGTCGAAGACGTCCTCGAAGAGGTCCGCGAGACCCAGCCCGGCTTCGAGGACCTTCAGGCCCCCATCAACAAGCACGGCGCCGAGTTTTTCCTCAACCAGAACTCCCGTGAACCGGTCACCGAGCCGGACGAGATGGTCCCCCTCTGGAAGATCCTTCAAACGGTGGGGGCCGACTGGACCTACGGCTCCAAAGGCTGGGCCGCCGAGAACTACTGCCTCTTCTGCCAGGACATGGAATCCTGGGAGCAAATCGTCCGGGTCAAGGCCAAAGCCGTCGATGACCTGGGGTGCCGGGTCTGGCTCAACACCGAGTGAGGGCATGAATTTTTCGCGGTCCGGGTCGGACTGAAAAAATTCAACATCCCCCACAACTTCGAGATCCGGAGCATCATCGAATACTACGCCCAGTGGATTCGCGAGGGGAAGCTCAAGGTCTCCTCCGACTGGAACCGGGAGATCGGAGCCAAGTTCACGGTTCAGGACCCCTGCCAGCTCGTCCGGAAATCCCTGGGTGATCCGGTGGCCGAGGACCTCCGGTTCGTGGTCAAGGCGGTGGTGGGCGAGGAGAACTTCATCGACATGACCCCCAACCGCTCCAACAACTTCTGCTGCGGGGGCGGCGGCGGGTTTCTCCAGGCCGGATACCCCGAGGCCCGCCGGTATTACGGAAGCCGGAAGTTCAACCAGATCAAGGAGACCGGCGCGACCTACTGCATCACCCCGTGCCACAACTGTCACTCCCAGATCCACGACTTGAACGAGCATTTCGAGGGGG
This sequence comes from uncultured Desulfobacteraceae bacterium, assembly GCA_964633575.1. Taxonomy (GTDB): domain Bacteria; phylum Desulfobacterota; class Desulfobacteria; order Desulfobacterales; family JAABSP01; genus CAYNGG01. Next base: position 1,061 of record CAZWGY010000638.1, on the reverse strand, counting down.
GATTCCAGACCCTCCATCTCTGGACCCTCATCTGCCTGTCCATGGGGATACTGGGAGAAAACGAACGAACCTACCTCGGGCCGGACCTGGCCGAGCTGGGTTTGTAGGCGATCGGAGGCCCGCGGATGAAGGTTTTTTGCATCTTCAGCGACGAGCGGGCCTTTCGATCCCGCTCCCCACAAATGTTCACCCGGGTGCTCCGGGAGCAGGGAATCCGGGGCGCCTATGTTCCTTTCAAAATCCGTCCGGAGAACCTGGGCCAGGCAATCCAGAGCCTTCGGATTCTGAACATCGAAGGCGCCAACATCACCGTGCCCTACAAGGAGAAGGTGATTCCCTACCTGGACATCCTTTCCGAAGGCGCCAACATCATCGGCGCGGTGAACACCATTGTTCGCAACGGAGACCAGCTCAAGGGATATAACACCAACGCCATCGGAATCATGGACGCCTTGGCCGACGCCGGGTTTGACGCCGAGGGGAAATCGGGCCTCATCTTCGGCACGGGCGGAGCGGCCCGCGCCGCCGCGTTTATCCTGAGCTGGCTTCGGACCGACCAGGTTTTTCTTTACGGGAGGAGCCCGGAGAAAGCCTCAGCCGTGGCATCTCATTTCGGCGGGACCGTTGTTTCCGCCGACCGGCTTCGGCGGAGCCCCCTTGACGTGAGCATCGTGGTCAACGCGACCTCGGTTTCCTCGCCGGACGAGTCGGCCGGCCTGACCGCCCTCGCACGGGACCTCGAACTTCCGGACTGCGAGCTGGTCCTCGACCTCAACTACGGCCATCCGGAAAACTTATGGGAGGAGCTGGCCGGACGCCACGAGATCCGCTTCATGGACGGCCTTCGCCCGCTGGCCTACCAGGCCCGCCGGACGTTTGCCCTCTGGACCCGCCTTCAGGTGCCCCCCGAAACGTTTATTTCGGCCATTGAGGAACCTTGACGCCCACGGGCCGGAGATTTTTAGTCCGCTCCCTCACGGTCGCGGCTCACACTCAGTCCTCAGAGAGACCTCCGAGGTTTCCAAAAAAAATTGGAAACCTCGGAGGTCTTTTTCGCCGTG
>CAZWGY010000637.1:0-2109 GCA_964633575.1 uncultured Desulfobacteraceae bacterium | reverse complement strand
TGACCCATAACCTATGACCCATAACCTATGACCCATAACCTATAACCCCCGCATTCCCGCACGTGGGAATATGCTTCCCGCCTCTTCATCCCCCCGTTTTTGTTTCCACCGCCTCCGCGCAGAAGGCTTTCACGCCGAGGTGGACCACGATAACCCCGAGGGCCACGGCCAGGACCTGGAGCGCATTGCCTGAAAATCCCATGGCCACCAGGATGGCGGTGAGCTGCTGGAGGACGGTTTTGTTGGAGAGGTCGCCCCACTTTTTCCATTGGGCGTGGAGGACGCCGCCGTCGGTGCAGATGTCCTCACGGGCGGCGGCCTTGAACCGGGTCCAGAAATCGTCCGGGTCCTTGCCTTCGGCGGCCACCGTCTCATCAACCTTTTCGGTCTGGGGTTTCGGCAATTTTGACGGGCCGCGGGTGATCCACCGGAGTTCGGCACGGCGTTCGGCCCGCCGGAGCTGTTGGAGCTGGGTGTCCATGTCCTGGAGCATCCGGTCGAGAGTCTCGGGGGAAAGGCTTGAATCCGTCATGGGCCGGTCTCCTCTTTTGATGATGTTGTTGGGGGTGTCCGTCCGGACGGAGCCGGAACGGGATAGGTTCCCCATATCATCTCCATCGGGCTGACTCAAGCCGGAAAAGATTTGGGTTTCGGGGGTGAAACGATGCCTGAATAGTGATTTCAAGTCATTAACGTGATAAACGTGATGAACCGCCTCATCCCGCCCATCACGAAAATCACGCTTGATCACGGGAAGCCGATGGATGCCGCGGAGCGGCACCCTCATATAGCCTGGGGTTTCGACCTCAGGTCTGAACGCATGGTGATTCCGCTAAAAATAGTATCGGGCCCAGATTTCGGGCCGGAGCGCGTCCGGCTTTTCACCGAATTCGGTTTTGGACCCGCCCACGGGCACGCTCACCCGAAAATTGAGTTCCAGGTTGGTCAGAGGCGTCCAGGTCATGCCGGGCTGGAAGTTGACGCTCCAATCCTGGAGGTTGACCACCACCGCGGCCCAGGGATTGAAATAGAGGATGTCGAAAGGCTCCTTCTGCAAGACCTTGAGATAGAAATAGTCTTCGCCGTAATTGCGCTGCTGATAATAAGGCCGCGTGATGCGATCGGCTCGCGCCATGGGCGAAGGGTCCCGGGTTGTCCGCCATTGATCGAACGCCGCGTCCTGGAAGGTGAAAAAATCTTCCACCTCGTCCCGGTTATAGCCTCCGCCGTTGTGGTAGTATTCGGCGATAAAGGTGGTGTCCAGGGCGTTCAGGTAGCGGATTCCCAGAAGCCAGCCGAGCTGGTCCTTTCGGGTTTGCCGGGTGTCGCCGGACGGATCGATGACGACGCGCGGCACGTCATCCCGGAAGGCCAGCTCGCCGTGGACCTCGAAATTTTCGGCCAGGTTTTTGGAGAAGTCGAACCCCAGGCCGAGGGGCTGGTCCGGGCCGTCGAAACAGATGAAATCGAGGTCGGTGTCACGCCAGAGGAGGTAGAGCTTGAGGGCGAAATTCAAATCGCCTTCATCGCCCAATTCCTCGTTGGCCCAGTCGTCGATCACCGGCAGGAGGAGGGCCGTCAATCCGATGTTGGTCAGGTGCCCGGCGGGAAAGCTTTTGATCAGATCCAGCCCCAGAAGGACCCGCCCTTCGAGGTTGAGGGCCGGATCATCCGGGTCCTTGGGCCGGTTGAGAAATCCCACCGGGTTCCAGGCATACCCCTTGCCCCAGAGGATGCGCCGCTTCCCGGCGTCGAGGGTCAAACGGGCCGTGGGGGTCAGGGAAACATAGCCCTCGTAAATGTCATGGGTCCAGTCATCCGCTTGGTCGGTGACGGCATATTCATGGTGGGTGAGCAGATTGGCCTGGGCAAAGCCGATCCGGTAACTCCCGGAGAGCTCCGCGAGCCCCCGCCATTCATGGGAATCCGCTCCGGGCGGGTCCTGGTAATAATTGAGCCGGTAGCGGGCCGAATCCTCATCCAGCCGGTGATAAAGATACCGGGTTTCCAGCCGGCCGCCGGCCTCCCACGGCTTTTTTTCCGCCTCCGGGATGTCGAAGTCATACTCTCCCGCGCCCGTCGGGGCGGAGACGAATCCGAAGCTGAAAA
>CAZWGY010000636.1:0-2161 GCA_964633575.1 uncultured Desulfobacteraceae bacterium | reverse complement strand
CGGAGACACAATCCATGAAAACCATCGGACTGCTGGGCGGCATGAGCTGGGAATCGACGGTTTCCTATTACCGGTATCTCAACGAAGGGGTCAAAGCCCGGCTGGGAGGGCTCCATTCGGCCCGGATCATCCTGGTGAGCGTCGAGTTCGGCGAGATCGAGGCCCTGATGCGGGAGGGGCGCTGGGATGAGATGGTCGATATCCTCGGACTGGCGGCCCGCCGGGTCGAGGCGGCCGGCGCCGACTTCCTCCTCTTATGCACCAACACGATCCACTCCGTCGCCCACCGGATTCAGGCGGTCGTCAACATCCCCCTCCTTCACATCGCCGATGCCACCGCCGTCGCCATCCGGTCCAACGGGTACCGCCGGGTCGGCCTGCTCGGAACCCGGTTTACCATGGAAGCGGATTTCTTCAAGGACCGGCTGGCCCAGCCCTACGGGATCGAAACGATCATCCCCGAGGCGGCCGACCGGGAGACGGTCCACCGGATCATCTTCGACGAGCTCTGCCGAGGGCGGATCGAAGACGATTCCCGCCGGGCCTATCTCCGGATCATCGAAGACCTGGGCAGCCGGGGGGCCGAAGCGGTGGTCCTCGGATGCACCGAGATCGCTCTCCTGGTGAGCCCGGACCAGACCGAAATCCCGCTCCTCGACACCACCCGGATTCACGCTGACGCCGCCTTGGCGGAGGCTCTGGAAGGGGGCCATTGACCGGCATCAACCGCTCTTACCTCGGGCTCTCGATCCTCTACGCCCTGTTTCTGGCGACCCTGGTGACCCTGGCGAACCTGGGAGCGGCATCGGAGACCTTGGGGATCGCCCGTTCGATCCGCTTCGGCGACAAGATCAGCCACTTGATTTTGATGGGGATCTTTTCCTACCTCGTCAACACCGCCCTGAACGGGCGGCGGACCACTCTCCTCGGGCCTCCCATCCAGGTGGGGAGCCTGGTCGTCTTCGTTATCGTGGCGGCCGAGGAATTTTCCCAGGGGTTTTTCCCGAGACGGACCGTCAACGCCGTTGACCTCCTTGCCGACCTGATCGGGATTGGCCTCTTCGGTTGGCTCGCCCGGCGGAACCTGAAACGAAAGGGCCGGCTCCCCGCCGATTCAGAGCCGCGACCGTGAGGAACCAAAACGGCCTCGGATTGCACCGCCCGGCTCCGGTGATTACCATTTGGAAAGGCAATGGTTTTCCGAAAACCCCGAACCCGGCTGCCCCGCGGCAAGCCCGTCGATAATCATGAGCACCGAGGCATCCCAAACCCACCATCACTGCAATCACGCTCACCCGCCGGTGACCGACACCAGCGGCTCCCGCCTGCTGGCGACCCTGGCCCTCAACCTCCTGATTCCCGTGGTCCAGGTGGCGGGAGGGATCGTGGCCGGGAGCGTGGCCCTGATCTCCGACGCGGCCCATAACTTCAGCGACTTCACCGCCGTTCTTATCGCCTATTTGGCCTGGCGGATCGGACTCCGGGGCGCGTCGGTGAAAAACACCTTCGGCTACCGCCGGGCGGAGGTCCTGGCGGCCATTATCAACGTGGTGATCCTGGTGGCCGCGTCGATCTTCATCATCCATGAGGCCATCGGCCGGTTCCGGAATCCCCAGCCCATTGCCGGCGCGCTCGTGATGATCATCGCCGGGGTGGGCGTCCTGGGCAACGGCCTGTCCGCTTGGCTTCTCCACCGGGACGCCGCCCACAGCCTCAACGTCCGGGGAGCCTTTCTCCACATGGTGGGGGACCTGTTGTTTTCGGTGGTGGTCCTGATTAACGGCGCCGTCCTGATGGTCCGCCCCTGGTACTGGCTCGACCCGACCCTGTCGGTCCTCATCGTTGTTTTCATCCTGAAAAACTGCTGGACCATCCTGAAAGGGGCGGCTCCCATTCTGATGAACGCCACGCCCGAGTCCATCGATATCATCCAGGTCCGACGCTATCTGGAGTCGCTCCCGGAGGTGGCCAACGTCCATTACGTTCACGCCTGGAACGTCAGCTCGGTGAGCATCGCCTTTTCCGCTCACGTGGTGGTCCCCGACCAGATGCTCAGCCGGACCGAGGGCCTTGCCCGCTCCATCCGGCACGACCTCGCCGACAATTTCGGGATCGACCACGCCGTGCTTCAGTTTGAAACGGAGCCCTGCGGCAGCGGGAC
>CAZWGY010000635.1:0-2190 GCA_964633575.1 uncultured Desulfobacteraceae bacterium | reverse complement strand
GCCCTTGCGGCCGCCCTCGTGTGTTCGGAGTGCCGGCCCCCAGAATGACCAGCCCCGAAGGGGTTTAACATACCAGACCGGGGCGAAGCCCCGGCGGGCCGGGGGGGATAGGTCTATGACGCACTGCGTCATAAAAAATTTTTCGCCTTCGTCGAATACGCCTCATCCGGCTCGAAGTCACCGCGGCTGCTCCGTCTCCGCTCAGCCTTGCTCGTTCCTCGCTTGGCTTCGCTTCGACTTCGCTCGCTGCGGTGACTTCTTCCGGCTGGCTGGCCGGCCGGCCTAACGACCTGGGGAGAGAGCGAGCCGGAACCCGAGGCTGTAAAGCCGGGAGGACGGGTTGCTGTAGCACCGGTAGGCGGAGCGGCAGTACTGCGCGCGGCTGCCCCAGCTCCCGCTGCGGAGCACCCGGTAGGAGCCACCATCGGGGCCAGTCGGATCGGTCACGGAACCCGACGGGTACTTCCCATACCAGTCCTGACACCACTCCCAGACGTTGCCGTGCATATCGTGGAGGCCCCAGGCATTCGGCGCATTCAGACTCCCTACTGGGATCGTCCGTTTGCGGTAATACCCTTTATCGCATCCCGAAAGCGGGTAATTGCCGTCGTAGTTGGCCTGGTCCGTATACAGACACCGGTCGTAGGTGAAAGGCGTCGTGGTCGCCGCCCGGTCGGCGTACTCCCACTCCGCCTCCGTTGGCAAGCGATACGTCCGACTTTCCTGTCGCGACAGCCACTCGGCCATTGCCTTGGCCCCATGCCAGGACACCTCGACCACAGGGTGATCCTCGTATCCTGATTCTACATGGAACCTGCCCAGCTGGCCAATTATCCGGCTGTCATCGTCCTTATCCTTCGTGTCAAACCACAACTCATCCGATGGGACTCGCCTACCGACGGCATTCAGAAACGACACGAACTGCGCGTTGGTCACCTCCGTCGTTCCCATGAAGAAGTCCCGGGTCAGGGTCACCGAATGCTGAATCTCGTCGCTATCCCGCTGCGGCTCGTCTATGGGACTCCCTATGGTGAAGCTCCCCGCCGGTATCCGAACGAATTTCATCCCCAGGGAGTTGGTGAAGCACTCCGGCTTGCCGTCGCCATCAGGGCCGAAAAACAGGGGGAACGGATTGCAGGCACTGATCCCGGCGGTGGTCCGGCCCTTCCGGATGAAAACCAGCTCTCCGCCCAGGTCGTTGACGCCCTTGATGGGTCGGCAGATGGGGGTCTGGCTGGAGTTGTTCCCGATGATCGGCGCGATTTTGACGTAGAGCTCCTGGATGCTCATGTAGGGGTGCTCATTCTGGCAGAGGTGCTTGAGCAACTGGTAGGCGAAGAGGCTGTGCCCGGCGCTCCCCGCGTCGGAGACCGGGGTTTTGTTCCCGGAGGTCAGGCCCCAGCGGGACTGCTCGTTGAACATTTTCAGGTAATACCGCTCGGTGATGTCCGGCGGGAGAGAGCGCTGCTTGCCGAACAGGGTGCCGGCATAGCAGGAGTCAGAGATCAGCAGGACATGGCGGGCCTTAGTCTTGGCGATGGCTTGCTGGACCAGGACGTTGTCGAAATAGGTGTATTTCTGGTTGGCCCTGGCGTCGGCGGGAATCCACCAGCCGTCCTCGCTATCGAATTGCAAATCGAGCTCGCCATGGCCGGCGTAGTAGATCAGGAGGCTGTCGTTGGGGGTTGCGGCGGCGGCGAGGCCGCGCAGGGCATCATAAATCTTCGCCTTGGTGGCTTGGCCGTTGATCAGAGTCCGGACGGTGAAGCCGTACCCCTCTTTGAGGACCTCGGCCACCGCCCTGGCATCGGAGACGGCCGTGTCGAGGTCCTCGATGCCCGGGTCGGCGTACTCGTTGATCCCGATGACCAGGGCGCGGAAGGCGCCCGCGGACCGGTTGTGGTGGTCCAGGTCGGTGATCCGGCGGACGATGGTCCGGTCGGTGGTGGCGGTGGCGACGGCACAGGTCGCCAGAATCAGCGTGATGGCCAGCGCGGTCTTGATCTTTTTCATGTCAGCCCCCTTGGGTTTGGCGAAATCTCCGCCCGGTTTCTTGATGTTCCTTTCCTCATACTAGAAGATGGAGTTAAAATCAATCAGAGCCTTTCAAGCCCTCGGAGGGGTAAAACCTACCCGCCCGGGCCAACGCCAACGTCCCGGCACCACAATCAAGGAGAAAACGACCGTGAA
>CAZWGY010000634.1:0-2219 GCA_964633575.1 uncultured Desulfobacteraceae bacterium | reverse complement strand
CCGGGGCTCCGGCGAGCCCTATCCATGCGATGGGACGGAAGATCCGGATTTGGATTTTAGATTTTGGAAATCCGCAATCCGAAATCATCAATCATCAATTGAGTCGAACTCAGACCTCTTCGGCGACGGCGGCCGCCCCGCCATCGGCCTCGGCCCGTTTGGCCAGGGCCAGCTCCCGGACCCGGCGGATATCGTCATCGGAAAAGACCCCGTTGACCCCGGAGACGGCGGCGAGCTTCATCCCGTGCTTGATTCCCATGCGGTAGATTTCCCGGACCTTTTCCCACTCGATGCTCCGGCCAACGGTGAAGTTTTCGTAGCGGCCCTCGAGGGCGAGGACGATGGTTTCGGCCAGGCAGGCGTAAACGACCCGGTGGGGCAGGCCGATATAGCGCATCTCCGGGTTGCCGGGCAGCTCGATCTCCCCCGACTCGATTACCAGGACGTCGGGCCGCTTGGCCACGTCGTCGGGGGCGAGGTCCAATGGCCGGGCCACGTCGGTGATCACGCAGCCGGGCTTAACCTTGGTAATGTCGAGGACCGTCTTTCCGGCGCCGGAGGTGGCGGTGACGATGACGTCCATGTCCGCGAGGTACCGGTCCGAGCGGGTGGAGACGATCAGCCTGGCGCCGGGGGTCTCCGATTCGATGGATTCCTTGAGGGCCAGAAGCTTGGCCATGTTCCGGCCCACCATGTAAACCGAGTCGAAGGCTTTGGCCAGGAGCCGGCAGCAGACCGATCCGATGGCGCCGGTGGCGCCCATGACCATGGCCTTGCCCTTGATGATCCGCCCCTTTTCGATCTCCAGGAGGCCCATCCGCCGGGCCGCGTCGGCGGCGGCCCAGAGGGCGGCCGACGCGCTGTAGGAGTTTCCGGTGGTGATGGGGATGTCGGCAAGCTTGGCCACCGTGGCCCCGGCATCACCCACCACCTTGGTGAAGGCCCCGAGGCCCATGATCTGGGCCCCCAGCCGGCGGGACATCCTCGCCGCCTGGAGGAGCCGCTTGTAGGTGAATTCCGGCGGGTGGGAGAGCATCTGCTTGGGAGTGCCGCCCACGGTGATGAGCCAGCCCTCGGCCTCCACGCCCTGGGGGGACTTGATCCCGGTGACCCGGGAGTAGATCCAGGGCGGAGCATAGGCCACCACCTTTTCCACGGCGTCGAGAAAGGTGGGCGGGGTGAATTGAGACATGAGCTTCACCGCCCGGTCCTGCTTCAGATACTCCTTGGACAGGGGATGGATGACAAAGGCGAACCGGTTGATCCGCCGGGCCTGGCCCGAGGGATAGATCACCCGGGGGTCCATCCGCTGGGAGCTGATGATCTCGAGAAGGTCGTCGTCGGAGATCCCCTCGGGGGGTTTTTCCAGAGCCGCCACGATCAGAGCGGACAGGACGTTGATCCCGACCACCCGTTCGAGAACCTTGGGGGTGGTGTCGATGATGACGTCGGCTCCCCGCTCCCGGAGAAAGCTCACCCGGTCATCGTAAACCGTCGAGGTGATGATAATTTTCCCGCCCAGCTCCTCAAGACCGCACCCGCCCATCAGCTTGTCGAATCCGTGGTTAGGCGCCACGATGACGGTGGCCTTCTGCATGGCCTTCCGGAGGACGTAGTGGTTCCAGGCTTTCATGGGGACCGACGAGGTCCGGAGCCGCTTGCCCGGGACCCACTTGAGGACGCTGTGTAGCCCGGCGGCGTAACGCTCCAGGTCTTTCAGGGAGTTCAGGAGCTTGGAAATCCCGTCCTCGATGATCGGGTCGGCAAAGGTGAGGTTGTCGGTGAATTCGGACATGACCCGGGCGATGGTGGTGTTGGCCATTCCCGAAAGAAAGAGGACCCGCTGGTTGTTGAAGTAGTTGTTGCCGAACTTGTACTGGATGTGGCGGAGGGACCATTCGTGGCCCACCAGCCGGGACCGCTCGCCGGTAACCACCGGGGTCCGGAGATGGCCGGTGAGCCGCCGGAGCCGGACGAAGTCGTCGCCGGCGGCGCCCCTGGGTCCCAGGAGGCTGGGGAACTGGACCCCGCCGAGACCGAAGGCGGCGGCCTGGTCGTCGTATTCCATGAAGAGGGCGGCGGCGCGCTCGATGTCGCCGTCAGTGCCGATCCGGCGGACGTGGAAGTCTCCGCCGAGAAACTCGGTCACGAATTCGTAGTCGTGGGCGGCGGGGCCCAGGCTGATGCTGATAATCTCTTTCACGGTGTTCTCCTGAGTA
>CAZWGY010000633.1:0-2239 GCA_964633575.1 uncultured Desulfobacteraceae bacterium | reverse complement strand
CAGACCCTCTACGCGGGGGTTTCCGGGATTCCCAACTTCGTCCGGGGGGCCAACCGGTCCGCCGACGGCAAGTCGATCATTATGCTCAACTCCACCACCTCCGACGGAACCGAAAGCCGGATCGTCCCTCTGTTGACCGGGACCATCATTACGGTTCCCCGGGAGGATGTCCGCCACGTGGTCACCGAGTACGGCGCGGTGAGCCTCTTTGGGAAGAGCACCCAGGAGCGAGCTCTGGCGCTGATCAGCATCGCTCACCCCGACTTCCGGGATCAGCTTCTGGAGCAGGCCAAGGACCTGGGGATGGTCGGCCGGGAGCGGAACCTGGGCGACTCGGTTCAGGGGATCTACCCGGTCAAGCTCGAGGAGATCGTCGAGGTGGACGGCGAGCCCATTACCTTCCGGCCGGTCAAGCCGGTGGACGAGCGGCGGATTCAGGAGCATTACTATCACCTCGACACCCAGGATGTGGTCTCGCGGTTCTTTCACGAAAAAAAGCAATTTCTCCGGGGCGACGTGGAGGGGATGTTCAAGATCGACTACATCCGGAATCTGACCATCATCGGCGTGGTGGGGGAGTTCGGCTTCGGCAACGTCATTGCCATGGGAGAATACTACCTGGATCCGTCCAACCACATGGGCGAGATCGCCTTTTCCGTCTCCCGGGACTACCAGGGCAAGGGGATCGGCCGGATTCTCATCCGAAAGCTGGCCGAGGCGGCCCGGGAAAACGGGCTGGCCGGACTCTTCGCCTATACCTCCCAGGAAAACAAACGGATGGTCAAGCTCTTCAAGACTCTGCCCTACAAAACCCACGTTAAAATGGGCGACGACATCCTCCTGATCTGCCGGTTCGACGAGCCGCTGACCGGATGAAACGATCTCGCGACGCCGGTACCGACGCCCCCGAGGCCCTCATCCGGAAGGTGGTCGAGGGCTGCGCCGACTGCGACGAGTGCCGGTACCACATGGACACCGTCTGCCGGTTTTTCCCCGAGCTTTATCGCCTTTACGACCGGGGCAAGCCGCCTTCCGAGGCTGAACTCCGGGATCTGGTCGGGCTCTGCAACTTCTGCGGGCTCTGCCCCTGCCCGGATGTCCGCCGGGACCTGATGCTGGCCAAAACCGGGATCGCCCGCCGGGACGGCCTGCCCGTCGGGGTCCGGCTGTTGCAGGACGTGGGCCGGATCGGCCGGGTCTGCGGGGCGGTGCCCCGACTCACTAACCGGTTGATTTCCAACCGTGCGACCGGGCCACTGGTCCGCCGGGCGGCGGGGATTCACCCGGACCGACGGTTGCCGGCCTTTCCGGATCGGCCTTTTCCCGTCGGCGGACCGACGGCCGCAACCCCGGACGACTCCGGACCAAAGGTCGCCTATTTCGTTGGCTGCACCGGGCGATATCTCTTTCCCGATGTCCCGACGGCGGCAACCGGCCTGCTCCAGCGGCTCGGGGCCACGGTCCGGATCATTGAGCCGGCCTGCTGCGGGATGCCCCCGCTTCTGGAAGGGGACCGGGAACTGGCTCTCCGATTGGCCGAAGAAACGCTGGACAGCCTCCGGCGGGCCGTTGACGACGGCTGCGATATCGTCTGCTCCTGTCCCACCTGCGGCTACATGCTCAAGCAGGTCATCCCCGAAGGCGCCTGGTATGCTCCGGCCGTCCAGGACCGGATCGGCGGGGACCCGGACCACCTCAAGGTTCCGGTGAGCCTCCGGCCGGGGCCGGACGGCCGGCGGGATTACCGGGTTTTAAAACGGTCCATCTACGGAAAGATCCTCAGGGACGACGGCTATTTTTCCACCCTCGACCCGGTGACCCGGATCGCGGTGGCCGAGCGGACCCATGATCTGGGGGAATACCTGGCCGCCGGGACGGCTTCCCTTCCATCCGTCGGTCCGCCGTCGCGGCCGGACCCGGAGGAGGTCCGGGCGGTTTACTTCCCGCCCTGCCATCTCCGGGAACAGGAGATCGGAACCCCCTATGCCGGGCTCCTGGCCGGAATCCCGGGCCTGTCCGTGGAGACCGTGCCGGGGTCGTTCTACTGCTGCGGGATGGCCGGGATTATGGGATTCAAGGCATCCTTCCACCGGGCATCCCTCGAGATGGGCGCTCCCCTGATGGCGACCATTAACCGGATGGCCCCGGACGTGATCGCCACCGACTGCCTGAGCTGCCGGCTTCAGCTCAACCAGATGTCTTCGATACCCGTCCGTCACCCGGTCGAGCTGCTCCACGG
>CAZWGY010000632.1:0-2283 GCA_964633575.1 uncultured Desulfobacteraceae bacterium | reverse complement strand
CGGGTCCAACGCGCTTTGTGAGGGGGGTGCTTATTCGACGGCGGTTTTCCATTTCAGTGCGTAACCTGGCCGAAGACTTGCTCCGGGCGGGAGACTTCCACCGGCATCACCTGGGCCGGCATCGGCTGGCTGAGGGGGTCCGGGGTCACCGGGAGGTCCAGGCATCCCGCCCGGCCGGCTATGCCGCCGAGGTGCCGGTTTCCCGGACGGTGGCCGCCGGGCAATTTGATCTGACGGTTTCGGGGCGGATCGACGGGGTTTTTACGGGGCCGTCGGGTGTAGTCGTGGTCGAGGAGATCAAGACCACATCCGGGCCGGCGGCGTCCTTTCTGGCGGGCGAACCCTTCCGGCATCCCAACCCGGTCCACTGGGGACAGGCGAAAATCTACGCGGCTCTCTACGCCGAGGCCCACGACCTGGCGGCGGTCGATGTCCAGCTTACCTATTACCACCTCCGGTTGAAAACGGCCCGGTCCCGTCGGGAATCGTTCGACCGGACGGCGCTTCAACGGTTTTTTGACGAGGTGACGGGGGAGTATATCGACCGGTTGAACCGATGGGTGGTCTGGCGGGCGCGCCGGGACCGGTCGGTTGCGAAGACGCCGTTTCCTTACCCGGCGCCGCGTCCCGGTCAGAGTCGGATGGCCGGGGCGGTGGAGCAGGCGATCCGGGCGAGGCGGCCGCTTCTGGTGGAGGCGCCCACCGGGATCGGCAAGACTCTGGCGGCCCTTCGGCCGGCGGTTGCGGCTTTGGCCTCGGGGGAGGCGTCGGTCATCTTCTATCTCACGGCCCGGACCACCGGGGCGGCGGCCGCCGAAGCGGCCCTGGATGACTTGCGATCCGTCGGGCTAAGGCTGCGAAGTCTGACTCTGACGGCCCGGAATCGGATCTGCCCCGATCCGGAGGCTTCTTGTGCGCCGGATGCCTGTGACCGGGCCCGGGGCCATTTCGACCGCCTTCCGGCGGCCATCGAGGCGCTTTTGGTTCAGGATGCGATGACCGGCCCGACCGTGGCGGCGGTGGCTGAGTCTCACCGGGTCTGCCCATATCACTTGAGTCTGGAGACGGCCCGGTGGGTTGACTGCGTGATCGGCGACTACCACTATGCCTTTGACCCGAAGGTCCGGCTCCGGCAACTGCTCGACAACGGCGCCGGGCCGACCGTGCTGCTGGTGGATGAGGCTCATAACCTTCCGGACCGGGCCCGGGAGAGCTTTTCGGCTGCCCTGTCCCGTCGAACGGTGGTCCGGGCCGGGGCCTCGGTCCAGGGGGTGTTGTCCGATGTCGAGCGGGCTTTGTCGGAAATCGATGACCGGATGGCCGAGCTGGCCGACCATCTCGGGGTCGATCCCGCTCCGGAGCCGCCGTCGGCTCTCCTGTCCGCATTGGAGCGGTTTTGCGACGTGGTGGACGGGCGCCTGGCGGACGGGGATGGCTCGGCCGCCTTGCCCGAGCCGGTAATGGACTGCTATTTCGACGCTCTGGGGATGTTGCGGACGGCTGAGGGCTTTGACGCCGGGTACGTTACGCTCGTCTCCCGGTCCGGCCGAAACCGTTTGGTCCGGCTTTTCTGTGTCGATCCCTCGGGTCGGCTGGCGTCGTTCATTCGGGCGGCCCGATCGGCGGTCTTCTTTTCGGGCACGCTCCGCCCAACCGGGTATTTCCTGGAGTCCTTCGGGATCGGGGAGACGGCCGAGGCGCTCTGTTTACCCTCGCCCTTTCCACCGGACGGCTTATGCGTTATGATCGCCGACCGGATCTCCACCCGGTACCGGCATCGGGAGCGGACGGCCGGGGCGGTGGCCGGGATGATCCAGGCGTTCGTGACCGAGCGGCGGGGTAACTACCTGGTCTTTTTTCCGTCTCACGCTTATCTCCGGACCGTTTTATCGGCCTTTGCCGGAGCGGCGCCGGAAGTGGATCTGGCGGTCCAGCGGCCGGGGATGACCGAGGCGGAGCGGGCCGGGTTTCTGGAACGGTTCAGCGAGGACAACGAGCGGACCCTGGTGGGGTTCGCGGTGCTGGGCGGAATCTTTGGCGAGGGGATCGACCTGGTCGGGGATCGACTGTCCGGGGCGGCCGTGGTGGGCGTCGGGCTGCCGCCGGTGACTCCGGAGCGGGAGCTGATCCGGGAGCGGATGGACGGCGCCGGGTCGAGCGGTTACGATGCCGCGTACCGGGTACCGGGATGGCTCCGGGTGCTCCAGGCGGTCGGCCGGGTGGTCCGGTCGGAGCGGGACCGGGGCGCGGTCCTTCTTATCGACGAGCGGCTGTCCCATCCCG
>CAZWGY010000631.1:0-2296 GCA_964633575.1 uncultured Desulfobacteraceae bacterium | reverse complement strand
AGCTTCGAGAAAGGCCCGCACCCGGTCGAGGTCCTTGACGCCGGGGGCCGACTCCACGCCGGAGCTCACATCCACGGCATCGGGACGGGCCGCGGCGGCGGCGTCAGCCACGTTCTCCGGAGTCAGCCCGCCGGCCAGAATAAAGGGGTATCGGTCCCCGAAGTCCCGGACCCCGCCCCAGTCCCAGACCTCGGCGTTTCCCCCGGGGAGCTTCCCCCGGCCGGCCTCCACCAGAAACCCCGACGGCCGGAAGCGTTCGGCTTCGGACAGATGGGGCGGCCGGGAAGTGTAAAGCCCTTTGATTACGAGGAGTCCCTCGGCGGTCAACCGGTCCACGATTTCCGGGCCTTCATGGCCGTGGAGCTGGACCCCTCGGAGGCCGCAGTAGTCCACCCTGGCCAGAATGGCCGATACCGGCTCGTCCACGAAGACTCCCACGGGCATCACCCGGCTCTGGATGGGCAGGGCGGATACGATCTCCCGGGCCCGGTCGTCGCTCACGTATCGAGGGCTTTTGGGGTAAAAGACGCAGCCGATGGCGTCGGCTCCGAGTGCCGCGCAGGTCTCGGCCGCCGCCGGGTCGGTCAGCCCGCAGATTTTGACCTCGGTCATGGCGCACCCCCGGCAAGGGTCCGGAGAAAGCTTTCGGGGTCCGGTGAGCGGACGAGGCTTTCGCCGATGAGAAAGTTAAAGATTCCCGCTCCCCGGAGATAGGCGATGTCGGCCGGGCCGGTGATCCCGCTTTCGGCCACCGGGACCTGGCCGGGGGCCAGGCGGGCGGCCATGGTCGCGGCGGTCTTAAGGCTCGTCTCAAAGGAGCGGAGGTTCCGGTTGTTGATCCCCACGAGGATTGCTCCAGCAGCCGCCGCCGGCTCCAGCTCGGCCTCGTCGTGGACTTCGACCAGGGCATCCAGCCCCAGCTCGGCGGCAAGGGCCAGGTAGTCGGCCAGTTGGCCGCCGGAGAGGACCCGGACGATGAGGAGCACCGCGTCGGCCCCCATGGCGGCGGTCTCGTGGAGCTGATAGTCGGAGACGATGAAGTCCTTGCGGATGACCGGCAGGGAGACGGCGTCCCGTGCGGCGAGGAGATCATCGGGAGATCCGGAAAAACCGGGGCCGTCGGTGAGGACCGAGACGGCCGCCGCTCCCCCCCGTTGATATGCCGCCGCCTGGGTCGCGGGGTCGAGGTCGGCCCGGATAACCCCCTTCGAGGGAGATGCCCGCTTGATCTCGGCGATGATGTTGACTCCCGACGGCCCGGGGCGGGAGAGGGCTTCGATAAAGGGACGCCGGGCCGGGTGCCCGGCCGACGCTTCAGCGAGTTCGGCGACCGGCCGAGCCCGCCGGGCGGCGGCCACCTCGGCGGTCTTCCGCTCGATGATCCGGGCGAGGAAATCGGCCGGCATCAGCCGTTCTCCCGGGTGTAGTCGATAAGGGCCTCGAGCTTCTCAATGGCTCGCCTCTCGTCGATGGCGGCCTCGGCCAGGCCGATTCCGGCCTTGACATCATCGGCGATCCCGGCCGCCACCAGGGCGGCGCCGGCGTTGATCAGCACCACGTTTCGCCGGGGACCGTGGTCCTCGCCGTTCAGGATGGCCCGGGTGATGGCGGCGTTCTCGGCCGGTGTGCCGCCGGCCAGGGTTGCCGGATCCGCGATCCCGCCGAAGAATTGCTCCGGGGACAGATCGTAGGTCCGGATGGCCCCGTCGGCCAGCTCCGAAACCCGGGTGGGAGCGCAGACGGAGATCTCGTCAAGGCCGTCGTGACCGTGGACCACCAGAGCCCGCTTGGCCCCCAGCATCCGGAGGGCCTCGGCGAACATCTCGGTGAGCGTCGGGGCGTAAACCCCCAGCAACTGGCAGTTGGCCGCCGCCGGGTTGGTGAGCGGTCCCAGCATGTTGAAGATCGACCGGAGCCCCACCTCTTTCCGGGCCCGGGCCGCGAACCGCATGGCCCCGTGGTAAACCGGAGCAAACAGGAAGCCGATCCCGATCTCCATGATGGCCTCCTCGACGATCTCCGGGGCGGTGTCGATCTTGACATCCAGAGCTTCCAGGAGGTCGGCGCTGCCGCACTGGCTGGAGACCGACCGGTTCCCGTGCTTGGCCACCGGGACTCCGCAGCCGGCCACCACAAAGGCGGTGGTGGTCGAAATGTTGAAGGTGTTGGAAACGTCTCCCCCCGTGCCGCAGGTGTCCACCACGGCCGGAGCGGAGACCTCGATCCGGTGAGCCTTCCGCCGCATGGCCCGGGCCGCCCCGGCCAGCTCCTCGAAGGTCTCGCCCTTGGTGGCCAG
>CAZWGY010000630.1:0-2298 GCA_964633575.1 uncultured Desulfobacteraceae bacterium | reverse complement strand
CCCGTGCCGAAGTGGTGGAACATGGTAGACACGCTATCTTGAGGGGGTAGTGGGCTACGCCCGTGCCGGTTCAAGTCCGGCCTTCGGCACCATCTTTTTACAAACGGCGCAACCCCGCACGGGGTTGCGCCGTTTGTCTTTCCGTGGCTTATTCGACCCGATAATAAGACCGGTACCACTCCACGAACTTAGCAACCCCCGTCTCGATTGTGGTCGCGGGCCGGAACCCCACGTCCTCGACCAGATCATCGATGTCCGCATAAGTAGCCGGGACGTCTCCGGGCTGCATCGGCATCAGCTCCTTTTGGGCCGTCCGGCCCAGAGCCTCCTCGATGACCGAAATAAACCGCATCAATTGAACCGGCTGGTTATTGCCGATGTTGTAAACCCGGTATCTGGCATAAGAGGTGCCGGGATCGGGGGCATCGCCTTGCCAGTCGGGATTGGCCTCGGGGAGCTTCCCCATCACCCGGACCACCCCTTCGACGATGTCATCGATGTAGGTGAAGTCGCGCTGCATCTTCCCATGGTTGAAAACCTTGATGGGCCGGTCGTTCAAAATCGCGTCGGTAAACAGAAACAGCGCCATGTCCGGCCGGCCCCAGGGGCCATAGACGGTAAAGAACCGCAGCCCGGTGCAGGCCAGATCAAAAAGGTGGCTGTAAGTGTGGGCCATGAGTTCGTTGGCTTTTTTGGATGCGGCGTAGAGGGAGACCGGGTGATCGACGTTGTGGTGGACCGAAAAGGGCATCCGGGTGTTGGCCCCGTAAACCGACGATGAGGAGGCGAAGACCAGGTGATCGACTCCGGTGTGGCGGCAGCATTCCAGGATGTTGACGAACCCAACCAGGTTCGAGTCAACGTAGGCGTGGGGATTCTGAAGGGAATACCGGACCCCGGCCTGGGCCGCCAGGTTGACCACCACGTCGAAGTGGCCTCCGCTGAAGATCCCCTCCACCCCGGCCCGGTCGGCCAGATCCACCCGATGGAGGTAAAAGTCCCGGAACGGTTTCAGGCGGGCCAGCCGGGCTTCCTTCAGGCCGACGTCGTAATAGGGGTTCAGGTTGTCGATGCCCGTCACCTGGCAGCCGTCGGTCAGGAGCCGGTGACAGAGATGATAGCCGATGAAACCGGCCGCGCCGGTCACCAGTACGCGCCGATAATCCAGGGTCGTCATGATCTCGTCTCCTTGTACCAGGCAAAGGTGGCATTCAAGCCCGCCTGGAAGTCGTGTTCGGGGATAAACTCGAGGGCTTCGGCCGCGGCGGCCACATCGGCCACCGATTCGCGAATGTCCCCGGCCCGGGTCGGACCGTAGGTGGGGTCGAGGCGGCTGCCGGCCAGATCGCAAACGAGGTCCCAGAGCCGGTTGATGGTCACCGATCGACCGGTGCCGATATTGAAGACCGTCCCGCCGATCCCCGGCCGGGTGGCGGCCAGGAGGTTGGCCCGAACCACGTCCGCCACGAAGACGAAATCCCGGTATTGCTCCCCGTCGCCGTGGATGAGCGGCGGCTGACCGTCCACCGCCCGGCTCATGAAGATGGAGATCACCCCTGAGTAGGGCGAGCCCGGGTCCTGCCGGGGCCCGAAGACGTTGAAATACCGGAGGCAGACGGTCGGCAGGTCGTAAAGTTCCGTGTAGAGTCGGGCGTAGTGCTCGCCCACCCGCTTCTGGACCGCGTAGGGGCTCCGGGGCCGAGCCGCCATGGCCTCGCTTTTGGGCACCGTCGGATCGTCTCCGTAAACGGCCGACGAGGATGCCAAAACGACCCGCCGGACCCCGGCGGTTCGGGCCGTCTCCAGGACGTTCACGGTCCCGATTTCATTGACTTGAGCCGAGGTCACCGGGTCTTTCACCGTTTGCGGAACGGAGACCACCGCCGCCTGGTGAAAGACGGTATCACATCCCGCCATGGCCCGGTCCAGGGTCTCCCGGTCCCGGATGTCGCCTTCGATCCAGTGGATTCGGTCCCCGGCGTCGGCCAGGTTTTCCCGCCGACCGGTGGAGAGGTCGTCGAGGACGACCACCTCCGCTCCTCCCTGAAGGAGAGCATCGGCCAGATGAGAGCCGATGAAGCCGGCCCCGCCGGTGACCAGGGCCCGTTGGATGTCCGCTGTCATGCCGCCTCCTTTGCCGTGAGGTGGGGATTGCCCCCCCCCGCTGATGGTGGATGCTGTTGGTCAATTCTCTAAGCCTCGCCTAACCCCTCCCCCCGGCCCCCTCCCCTAAAGGAGAGGGAGTGATATCAACTACCTGATCTGTTTGAAATCACGATATAATCATTCCCCCATTCC
>CAZWGY010000629.1:0-2302 GCA_964633575.1 uncultured Desulfobacteraceae bacterium | reverse complement strand
GCCAGAGGCCCGTCGGTCAGCTCCGAAAGGAGCAGTCCCCGAAAGACGGTCCCCGGCCGGCGGGCGAACCACTTGTGGACGGCGATCACCGGCCGGTAGCGCTGCTGGATCTGCTTTTCCCGGAGGGCCAGGTCCGAAATCAAGGCGACGTCGAAATCCCGCTCGATCATATCCCCCGTCCGGCGGCGTCCCCGTCGTGGACGGCGTCAAAGGCCTTGCCCACCCGATGGGCATCGCCCACCACCCGGCAGGGAATCCCGAGGCTCCGGACGGTCTCTTCCAGCGGGTTATGGGAAACGGCGCCGACGCCGAGGACCACCGTATCGGCCGGGAGCTCCTCGGTTCCGTCGGCGGTCTCCACCCGGAGCCCCGTTTCGGTGATCTCCAGGGCGGTCGTCCCGGTGAGGGTCCGGACCCCGTCCCGGGCGGCGTGCTGGAGCATCCCCCAGCGGGTGGTCTTTCCGATGTCCCGCCCCACCCGGTCGGTCATCTCCACCAGAGTGACGGACTTGGTGCCCCGGGTGGCCATCTCGTAGAGGACCTCCGGGTCCTCGGCCCGGTTGACCAGAAGAAACCGGATCGCCTCGCCCGACAGGGTCCCCTTTTCAGCCAGATAGAGGGCGGTTTCGACACCGACGGCCCCGCCGCCGATCACCACGACCCGGCTCCCCACCCGGACCCGGCCGTCGAGGACATCCCAGGCCTGGACCACATTGGGCCGGTCCGCGCCGGGGATCTCGGGAGCCATCGGGACGGCGCCGGTGGCCAGGACCACCACGTCCGGAGCCTCGGCCTCGATGGCCGCCCGATCAACGGCGGTGTTCAAAACCGTCTTGACCGACCGGGCCGCCATCTGAGCCGCCAGGTCGTCGGCAAGGCCGGCGAATTCCCCCCGGCCGGGCGGGGCGGCGGCCAGATGTAGCTGACCGCCCAGACGGGGCGACTTTTCGTAGAGGGTGACCGCGTGGCCCCGGTCGGCGGCCGCCACCGCCGCGCTCATCCCGGCCGGCCCCCCGCCGATCACCATGACTTTCCGGGGAGTCTCGGCGGGCGGGACCGGCCCTTCGGCCTCGTGCCCGGCCCGGGGATTGCAAAGGCAGGTCACCGGCTTGAGCTTGAAGATGTTGTCAAAGCAGCCCTGGCCGCAGGCGATACAGTGGACAATCTCCCGCTCCCGGCCGGTCCGGGCCTTTTCGGGGAGATCGGGGTCGGCAATCAGGCTCCGGCCCATGGCCACCAGATCACAGGTCCCATCGCTGATCATCTCCCGAGCCAGCTCCGGATCGTTGATCCGGTGGCTGGCGATCACCGGGACCTCCACCCGCTCCCGAATCCGGCGGGCCAGGTAGCCAAACACGCCCCGAGGGACCTCGGAGACGATCTGAGGCACCCGGGCCTCATGCCAGCCGACGTTCACGCAAAGGGCATCCACCCCGGCCCCGGTCAGCCGGACGGCGTAAGTCCGGAGGTCCTCGGAGGTCAGCCCGCCGGGCATAAACTCGTTGCCGTTGATCCGGAAGATCACCGGAAAATCAGCCCCCACCGCCTCCCGGACCGCTCCGGCCACCGCCAGGCCAAACCGCATCCGGTTGTCGAACGACCCGCCGTAGGCGTCGGTCCGGTGATTGGTCAGCGGGGAGAGAAACTGGCTGATAAGATAGCCGGTCCCGCTCAGAACCTCCACGCCGTCGAAGCCCGCCGCCCGGACCCGGCCGGCCGCCGCTCCGAAGGCGGCAATGATATCCTCGACCTCATCGGCCGAAAGGGCACGGGGCTCCTCACGGGTCATCCGGGACGCCACCGCCGACGGGGCCACCGGCTGGCGGCCGTCCATGAGGATCGAAAGGTTGTACCGGCCGGCGTGGTTGAGCTGAACGGCGCACCGGGCCCCGTTTTCCTTAATGGCCCCGGACAGCCGGGACAGGCCGGGGATCAGGTCGTCCCGATGGGCTCCGATGTTCAAAGTGGTCCCGGCGGTCTCATCCACCGTGGCATACCCCACGGTGATCATCCCGGCGCCGCCCTGGGCCCGCTCCGCGTAAAAGGCGACCAACGGGTCGGTCACCTGGTAGTCTTGGGCCATGTTGAGATGCATGGCCGGCATGTAAATCCGGTTTTTCACTTCGAGGCTGTTGATCCGGATGGGCAAAAACAACGGGTCTGTCATATCGCCTCCCTGTTGATGCTTGGCGTGTTGGGTCAGTCGAAACCGGCGGAGGACATCCTTAAAGTATCGCCCCCCGCCGGGCAACCGGATAGCATACCCCTTTTGCCCGAAAACACAACCAGAGAGTTGGGGGCC
>CAZWGY010000628.1:0-2308 GCA_964633575.1 uncultured Desulfobacteraceae bacterium | reverse complement strand
GCCGGGGGGAGGGGTTGGATTGGGGGGTCTCTATATTCGGGGTAACGCCCCGGTTGGCGGGAGCTTCATATCTTAGAGGGGCCGGGGGGTCGATCCGCTCCGCCGGGCCATGAGCAGGCCGCAGATGGTCTTGGCGTCCTGAATCCGTCCGTCGCCGATCATGGCCAGGGCATCGGAGAAGGCCACCTCGTGGACCCGGAGGACCTCGTCGGGGTCGAGCCGCTGGCGAGCCGGGGTCAGATCGGTGGCCAGGAAGAGATGAATCCGCTCGTCCGCATAGCCGGGAACGGGGGTGATCTCCCCGAGCTTCTCGAACCGGCCGGCGGAAACCCCGGCTTCCTCGATCAGCTCCCGTCGGGCGCAGTCCTCGGGCGCCTCGCTTTCTTCCAGGGTTCCGGCCGGGATCTCCCATATCCGGGTCCCGATGGCGTGGCGGTATTGTTCAATGAGAATGACCCCGCCGGCATCGGTCATCGGGACGATGGCCGCCGCGCCGGGATGGCGGAGGATGTCGATATCGACGGTCACCCCGTTGTCCAGGGTGACGTTTTCGGTTTCCAAAACAAAGACCCGGCCGCGATGCCGTCGGGTCCGGCTGTTGACCGTAACGCTCATGGATGGCTCCTTTTCCGCCTCCGGCTATCCGATGCGCCTACTTCCGGCTTGTAAGCCGTCGGACGATGTCTTCGGGGCTTCGGAATACCGAGGGCTTGCGGGTTCCCACGCCGGCCCCGGGGACCGCCTCGGCGAAACGCCGGTCCACGAACCGCTCCAGATCAATGAGCGACCCCACCCCCATTTTTTCGGTCATGTACCGCTGCATGGTATCCAGGTCCTCTATCACCGGGAAAAGATCGTCCGTTCGGATGCCGTTGGTCTCCCGGAGGACGCCGTCGAGAACCTTGTTGCTCAGGCCCAGCTCCCGGCCGGGGTCGAGGAAGTCAACGGCGATCCGGGCGGAGACCTCGGGGTAGGACTCGATGAAACCGCCGGCCTGGACCAGCATCTCGGTAAACTCGTGAATGGCGTCGCCATACCGCTCGATGATCGACTCCCGGACCACCACCACGCAGCAGGGATGGTTTTCCCACATCTCCCCCGACAGAAAGAGCAGCTCGGCCCCGCCGTCGGCAATGGCCTTCCGGCCGATGGGCTGAGCCACCATAAAGCCCCCGGCCCGGTCGCTCTCCCCGAGGAGCACCGGCATGTTGATGGGCGGGATCACCTCGAAGATCAGATCCTTTTTTTCCTCGCCCACCAGCCCGGCGTCCAGGCCCAGGGTCCGGAAGAACATGTCCGACAGCATGTGGTGGACGGAAAGAACATGGGGGATATAGAAAACCCGGTCGCGGAAGAAGTCGGTGAAATCCTCTCCCTCCTGGCCCTTCCGGCTTTTGACGCAGATGCTGCCGTTTTTGTGAGCAAAGAGCGTCATCCGGATGGGGGCCCCCGCGCTGAAGATGTCCATGGCGATGGGGGCGAGCACAAAGGCCACGTCCACATCGCCGGCGGCGATGGATTGCTGAACCGGGTTCCAGCCGGACATGCACCGGGTTTCAAGCTCGAAGTACTTCGGCTTGAGCCGCTCGGAGCGGATGAAGTAGTTGAGAATCCCCAGGATCAGGTGGTCGGTGATCTGGATGTGGGCCACCCGGAGCCGGACTTTGCCCCCCTGGGCGATCACCGGCCCCGTTCCGGTATCCGGAGCGGCCGCCGGCGGCTCGCCGCCAAGAACACGCTCGACCACGGCCTTGAGCTCATCGGCCGTGAAGGGCTTGGTGATAAATCCACTGGCCCCGGCCGACGCCGCCTTTTCCAACTCTTTGCGCTCCGCCTGGGCCGTGGCCATGATAAAAGGCAGGTCCCGGCGGGTCTCGTCGGCCCGGACCCATTCGAGCAGCTCGTAACCGTTTTTTTCGGGCATGTTCCAGTCGCTGATGATCAGACCGATCTCCGGGTCTTCCCGGAGCCGCTCCATGGCCGCCCGCCCGTCCGCCGCCTCGACCACGCGGGTCATCCCGAAGGTGGACAGGGCCTTGATCTGCATCTTCCGGGTGACGTCGAAATCCTCGACAACCAGGACCTTGATCTGAGGGTCTATGGGCATGACAATCGTCCTTTCCGATATGTGGAGATAGCGGGCAACCGGTTCGGCCGCCTATTGAATTTATAAAGGATAGGGAAAGGGAAGTCAAACCATGGGATTTTCAATCCTCGGATAATCTTTTTATCCGGCCATGATCATCGTTTGGGCTTGT
Organism: uncultured Desulfobacteraceae bacterium; assembly: GCA_964633575.1. Lineage (GTDB taxonomy): Bacteria > Desulfobacterota > Desulfobacteria > Desulfobacterales > JAABSP01 > CAYNGG01. The sequence goes on along the minus strand of CAZWGY010000628.1, from coordinate 50 downwards.
GCCGGACTCGCGCTTCGTTTATCCGCGGATTGCGCAGATTTTCACAGATT
>CAZWGY010000627.1:0-2309 GCA_964633575.1 uncultured Desulfobacteraceae bacterium | reverse complement strand
TCCAAAGTTTACGAAGGCAAAACGTATTCGATCCCGGCCACCCGATTCGGCAACCTGAAAAAAGCGGGCCTTTTCGAGATCTGGGACCGGCCCGACTACCGGCGATTCCGGGAGCCCTTTGCCCGCCGCCGGGTCCTTTGCGGCCGGCAGCGGTTCGGGATTACCGATGACGGCGGGTTCGATGAGATCGACCCGGAAACCTTCAACGCTCTTGGCCGGTATCCGCCGCCGGAGGTTTGCTCGGGCTGCTACAAGGCGTTGGGGATCTGAGGTCGGGCTTGGGGCCAAGGCCCCTTTAGCGGATGTTCCGCGGGTGGATCGTGTCAATGAAGCATCCCCCGCTTCCCCCATCTCCGCTATCCCCGGTGTCGGGGGGCTCGGCCACCGAGGCATCCAGGTCAACGCGCACGGTCTCCTGCCCGTCGGCGGTGATGAGCAGGGTGGCGAGCTTTTCCCCGGCCGTTTTCGGGGAAAAGCTGACCGACAGCGTGCAGGCACTCCCGGAGGGCAGCGGACAGCAGGTGCAGGCGGCCCCGTCAGCCTGAAACTCCCCGGCGTCATCCCCGGAGACCAGGACGTCGGTGATCTGCCGGTCGGCCTCGCCATCGTTTGCCAGCGTCAGATAAAGGGTCTGGCTCCCGCCCACGCCGATCGGTCCGGTCACGGCCATCCGATAGAGCCGGTCGGTCGCGTTGTCGGCTACCCAGAGAAAGGCTCCGTCCCAGGTCACCCCGGTGGGATGGTCTCCGGGGGCCGGGTAGGTACCTACGAGGGTGCCGGCAGTGGTCAGGCGGTAGAGGGTCCGGGAATCGGAGTCCGCGTTCCAGAGATGAGTCCCGTCGAAGCCCAGGCCATTGGGATTCGGGCCGGGGGCCTGAAAGGAGCCGAGGACCGAGCCGTTGATGTGAATCCGGTAGATCCGATCGAGGTCGTAGTCGGCGTGCCAGAGCGCCGTGCCGTCAAAGGCCAGCCCGTCGGGACGGCCGCCGGGGCTGTTGAAATAGGTCACCATCCCCCCGTCGGCCGGGTCGAGCTTGTAGATCCGGTCCAGATACGAGGAGCTGTGCCAGAGAAACTCGCCATCGTAGGTCAGCCCGTCGGACCAGACGGCCGGGGTATCAAAGGCCGTAAGGATGTTGCCGGCCCCGTCGATCCGGTAGAGCTGATCGGTCGAGTCGCCGCAGACCCAGAGGGCCTCGCCGTCATAAGCCAGGCCCCGGGGCGTGGCGTCGGGGCTGGGAATCCAGCCGGCGGTCTGGCCGGTAACCCCGAAGGTCAGGGAATCGGTGTGAGCGGTGAGCTCGGCTCCGGCCGGGCCGGCGGTCATCAGAACGAGGGCGGCAAGGGCGGTCAAGGAGAAAGTGAGGGGCTTGAAGCTTATGGTATCAGGACGTCGCATTATGGTGTACTCCTTTTTATGAGGGCCAGACGAGAAAACCCGGCACGCCGCCGGTCAAGGCGGTGTGCCGGGCATCGCCGGGTTGTCGGCCCGGAATGGGTTAATCGGCCTCGGTAAAGCTTTCCATGTCAAGCTTCCAGTAAAGGTTTTCGGGGTCGTCCGCCATGGGGGCGGGCTCCAGGGTCAGGGAGTAGTCGGCTCCGTCGTAGTGGACGCAGTCGAAGTCCAGATCCAGGGACTCGCCCACCGACAGACATTGATCCGTCGGGGTCTCGAGGACCTTCAGGGTGTCGGGGTCCAGCTTCCAGTAAGCGCCCTCGGGGTCATCCGGGTTGGGGTAAAAGCCGAGGGTAAAGGCATAGTGGATGTCGTCGTAGGTGACGCAGGGCAGGGGAATGGCCAGGTCGCTTGTCACCACCAGACACTCGGTGCCGATCCCGGTCAGGGGAATCTCCATCAACGGCCGGTTGGGGTCGTTGGAAGGGATGGTCAGGAGAGCCCGCTTTTCCCCGGCCGTCCGGGGCGAAAAGGCGATCCGGATCTCGGCGGACTCGTTGGGGGCCAGGGTCTGGCCCGAAGCGCCGTCCTCGTCAATCTTAAATGAGGTGGCCGCCGGTCCGGACAGGTCCACCGCGCCGATCACCAGGTCTTCGTCATCCAGGCCGGTGTAGAGGCTGTCGTTGGTCACCGTGAAGGTCCGGTAAGCGGTGGTGTCGGCGGTGGCGGTCAGAGGCTCCGGCGGCTTGACCTGATGGATAACCCCATCGTCTAAATCAGTGATCCAGAGATGGGTTCCGTCAAAGGCGATACCGCCGGGCATCTCGCCGGGAGCCGTGTAGGTGTCCACCAGGTCGCCGTCGAGGGTGAGCTGATAGATTCGGCCCGAGGCGTCGGCGTTCCAGAGGTGGGT
>CAZWGY010000626.1:0-2311 GCA_964633575.1 uncultured Desulfobacteraceae bacterium | reverse complement strand
ATGACAACACCTCATTTTTCCGACCGCAACGGAATCCCTTCATGGTTTCCGCTGATCCCCCTGATCCTTCTGCTCCTGGCGGGACCGGCCGATTATATCAGGGCAGGCACGAGGGCCTGCCTCAACACGGGAGCCGACCCGTCCCCTGATTCCGGAGGCATGATGACCGAGCCGTCCCCCGAAACCATCAAGGACCGCCTGACCGCTCACCTCGAAGCCCTCACTGAAACCATCGGGGAGCGGAGCGTGGAACGGGGCGACGGCCTCGACCGGGCCGCCGACTATATCTCGGAGACCTTCGAGTCGATGGGGATCGCCGTCCATCGGGAGACCTATCGGTTTATGGGGCGCCCCGTCCACAACCTGGTCACTGAAATCCCTCTTTCCGACTCCCCGACCCGGCGGTATCTCCTGGGAGCCCACTACGACACGGTGGTCGATACCCCCGGCGCCGACGACAACGCCTCGGCGGTGGCCGTGGCCCTCGAGACCGCCCGGCGGCTAAAGGACCTTGCCGACGGCGGCGGGCCGCTCCCGCCGGTCTCCGTCTCGGTGGTGGCCTTCACCCTCGAGGAGCCCCCGGCTTACGGCACCGGCCGGATGGGCAGCCGGGTCCACGCCCGTCGGGCCAGGGAGCGCGGGGACCGGATCGACGGGATGATCTGCCTGGAAATGGTCGGCTACACCTGCCGGCGCCCCGGCTGCCAGGACTATCCGTTTCCCCTGAGCCTCCGGGACTACCCGGATTCGGGAACCTTTATCGGGATCGTGGGCAACCTCGCCTCCCGGTCGTTGACCTCCGGGCTGGCCCGGGCCTTCGACCGGGTCCCGGACCTCCCGACCATCACCTTGTCGGTCCCGTTCAACGGCAAGATCCTCCCGGCCGTCCGCCTCAGCGACCACGCCTCGTTCTGGGACGAAGGCTTCCCGGCGGTGATGGTCACCGACACTTCCTTTTACCGGAACCCCAACTACCACCTGCCCACCGACACGATGGACACCCTCGACCTCGACTTCATGGCCGCGCTGGTCAGGGGGTTGGTGGAATTTTTTTCGAAAATCGAGCCCTGATGGGGCCATACCCGAAACCGGAGGAAGCCGCCATGCGCGTGACGCTGTTGATGGCAATGACCCTGGACGGCCGGATCGGCCGGAGCCCGGACCATTTCCCGGACTGGACCGGATCGGCGGACAAGCGGCTCTTTGCAACCCGGTCCCGCGAGGCCGGCGTGATGATCATGGGGTCGAAGACCTTTGACACCATCGGCCGCCCGCTCCCCGGCCGGAAGACGGTGGTGATGACCCGGGACCCGAACCGGATCTCGAAATGGGACAACCTGGTTTTCACCAGCCGGCCGCCGGCCGAGATTCTGTCGGGGCTGGAAGCCGAGGGCTACACCGAGGCGATCCTGGCCGGCGGGGCCATGGTCAACTCCCGGTTTGCCGAAGACGGCCTCATCGACACCCTCGTCGTGACCATCTCCCCGAAAATCTTCGGGTATGGGCTGTCGCTCTTCACCGAGGAGATCAGCATGGAGCTGTCCCTCGAGTCGGTGGAGCGGATGGAGGGGGGACTCGTCTGCCTGACCTATCGGGTGGAGAGGTAGCGAGGGGGGCTGGAAAACGGCGTTCACAGGCAAACAGTACAGGATGCTTTGACCCACCTTCCTTGTATCGCTAAAAACAGTTCTGAATCAGGGATTTTCCGCCGGCCCTGCTTTTTGCGCCAGGGCGCCCCCATTGGAATACCCGCCGTGAGCGGGCTTCGCCATGCCGCTGAATTGACCGTTGGCGGGTAATGGGAAATTGACTTCCATTACAATGTGGTTTACGATAGCTATCGTTACCAACATAAATGAGGTGCGTATGAAAACGGTTCAAATGACATTAAGCGAAGATCTCCTAAAAGAGGTTGATCGCATTGCCAAGCAACTCAACACAAATCGTTCCGCTTTTACGCGAAAGGCTCTTCGAGAGGCACTTGCCAAATATAATATTGAGCAATTAGAGCAAAAACATCGCCAAGGATACGAGCGGCATCCGATGACCACCGAAGAATTTTCGGTCTGGGAGTCAGAGCAGGCGTGGGGAGAATAATGCGGCGATGTGAAATTCGTTGGTATAAATTCATTCGACCGGATAAAAAACGTCCTGTTCTGGTTCTGACGAGAAATTCAGTTATTGAGTATCTTGGGGAAGTCACTATTGCACCAATTACAAGCACGGTTCGTGATATACCTTCAGAGGTTTTTCTATCAAAAAGTGATGGAATGTCTCGTGAGTGCGCTATAAATTGTGACCATTTGCAGAC
>CAZWGY010000625.1:0-2315 GCA_964633575.1 uncultured Desulfobacteraceae bacterium | reverse complement strand
ACCGCATCAGTGGTCGATTGCCGCTTCCGGAATTAATTTACAACAAATTCAGGCGTGGCACAAGGATCTCGTCAGGAACCGTTCCGGTGCCCCGACGATAGGGTGGCTTGCGCCTCGGGGGGCTTTTGGCTTATTCCGGGTTTCCGTAAACATCCACGGCAGCGGCCCAGGCGGCGGCCATCACCGACTTGAGGGGGATCTCCCGATCCTCGGCCAACTGTTTGCAGTCTTCGTATTCCGGGGTGAGATTGATCACCGCGTCGCCTTTCCGGGCGATCTTGACCTTTACCGGCCCGTAGGCCGTATCGATTCCTTCGATTTGCCGGGTAGCCTTGATCCGGTGGTCGGTCCGCCAGCGGATGCCGATGGTGGTGGTCTCCCGGATCAGGAGGTCGGCCAGGACGGGCACCCGATCCGGCGGGCATAAGACCGTCACAAGAGTTCCCGGCCGGTTTTTTTTCATCTGGACCGGGGTGAGGTAGAAATCCACCGCGCCGTTGTCGAAGGCCCGGGCCATCAGGTGCTCGTAGATCTGGGGGTTCATGTCGTCGATGGAAGCCTCGATGATTGCCATCCGGTCGGTCTCGTAGCCGGTCTCCGGCCCGTCGGCCGGTCCGAGGCAGAGCCGGAGGAGGTTGGGGATCGACCGGTCGGCGGTGCCGGCGCCGTAGCCCACGGTTTCGACGGTCATCGAGGGCATGGGGCCGAATCCGGCGGCCACGGTGGTGAGGATGGCGGCGCCGGTCGGGGTGAGGAGTTCGCCGTTGACCCCGGTGGCATAGACCGGAATCCCCCGGATCAGTTCGAGGGTAGCGGGCGCCGGGACGGGAAGGGTCCCGTGGGCGCAGTCCACCGTGCCGCTCCCCACGTGGAGGGGCGCGCAGTGGATCTCGGTGATCCCGAGGGCGGCGAGTCCGGCGGCGGCACCCACCACGTCGATGATGGCGTCCATGGCCCCCACCTCGTGGAAGTGGATCGATTCGACCGAGGTCCCGTGGACCTTGGCCTCGGCTTCGGCCAGGCGGCGGAAGATCCGGACGCTGGTCTCCTTGACGGCCGGGTCGAGGTCGCTGTCGTTGATGATCGTTTCGATCTGGTGGAGATGGCGGCCGTGGTGGCCGTGGTGGTGGTCGTCCACGGTCACGACGGCCCGGCTGCCGGCGATCCCCCCCTTGACGACCGGTTCGACCGAGAGGTCATAGTGGCTCAGGCCGAGCCGGGCGATGTCGGTCCGAAGCCGGTCGATGGGCAGGCCGGCGTCGAGAAGGGCGCCGAGGATCATGTCCCCGCTGGCCCCGGCGAATCCGTCGAAATAGGCGATGGTCATGGCGGGTATCCTTTCCGGGTCAGGAGACCCGGGCCAATTCCGCGGATGGGTTTGCGGGGGCGTCATCGGCTCCGTCCTCGGAGTGCTCCCCGGATCGGGATGCCGCGGCGATGGCGTGATTGATGAGGCTGGCCTGGTAACCGGCGCCGAAGCCGTTGTCGATGTTGACCACCGAGACCCCGGAGGCGCAACTATTGAGCATCGAGAGGAGGGCCGCCACTCCGCCGAAACTGGCGCCGTACCCCACGCTGGTGGGGACGCCGATGACCGGACAGGAGACCAGGCCGCCCACCACGCTGGCCAGAGCCCCTTCCATCCCGGCCACCACCACGGCCACGTGAGCGGTGTACAGGTCTTCAGTGACCGCCAGGAGCCGGTGGATACCGGCCACGCCCACGTCAAATATCCGGCTCACCCGGTTGCCGAGGACCTCGGCGGTGATGGCGGCCTCCTCGGCCACCGGGATGTCTGATGTCCCGGCGGTGACCACGGCGATCCGGCCCTCCTGAACCACCTCCCGAGGCTGGATGACCACGATCCGGGCCGCCTCATGGTAGATGCAGTCGTCGGTGACCGCCCGGACCGCCTCGAAGACCTCACGGTCGGCCCGGGTGGCCAGGATGTTGTCATGATGGCGGGCGATCCGCCGGGCGATCCCCGCGATCTGCTCGAGGGTCTTTCCTTCGCAGTAGATCACTTCGGGAACCCCGTTCCGGATGCAGCGGTGGTTGTCGATCCGGGCATATCCCAGGTCCTCGAAGGGCAGGTGCTTGAGGGCATCCAGAGCGGTGTCCGGTGCCATCCGCCCAGCGTGGACCTGCTCCAGCAGGCCTTTTAAAAATTTGGTATCCATTTGGGAGCTCCTTTTCCCGTTGCGTCGTTGAGGTCGTTTAAGTCCTTTGGGTCCTTCGGCCAAGTTTCCAAATCATTTTTAAAGACCTCCGAGGTTTTGTTTGGGAAGACCTCCGAGGTTTTGGAAACCTCGGAG
>CAZWGY010000624.1:0-2315 GCA_964633575.1 uncultured Desulfobacteraceae bacterium | reverse complement strand
GAAAGCATGATTGGCGGACAGCCGATCGAGCCCATCATACCGAACCGGCTTCAGCCGGTTTTATAAGAGTTAGCCTGGGAATTTATTCCCAGGCGGGGGCCTTTATCAATTCGCGCCTTCGGCGCTGACCTGGCCCCGAAGGGGCAGAACATACCAGACCGGGGCGAAGCCCCGGCTCCCCGTGGTTGCCCGGAACGGGCGGCCGCAAGGGCCGCCCCTACGACATCCGGGCGGGACGCCCGCGCTTCCGGGGGCCGATAGAGACCTCCGAGGTTTTAAAAACCTTGGAGGTCTTCCGCATGGCCCAAAAACCCAACCAGCCTTTCCCGGTACCGGCGGCCGGTCTCGCCGTCGTGGGCGAAAAGCGTCAGGTGGCCGCAACCATCGACCAACCAGAGGGTTTTGGGATGGCGGGCGCGTTGGAAGAGCCGTCGGGCGTGATGAGGAGCCACCGTCCGGTCGTCGGCGCATTGGATGATCAGGGTCGGCACGGGGGATATCCGGCCGATGAGCCGGTCCGGGCTGTGCGCGTTGGTGACGGCGAGATATGAGATCGGCCAGATCTGAAGTCCGAGGCAAGGCAGGGGGCCGACCGATTCGCGGACGGCGGCGGCCATCATGTCCCGGGCCTCGGCCCGGTAAGCGGAAAAGGTCCCTTCCACGATGACGGCCCGGACCCGGGGAAATTGGTGCCGGGCCTGGGCCGCGATGGCGTTGGCTCCGCCGAGGCTCTGGCCGAAGAGGAAGAGGCGCTGGTGGGTCATCCGGGGATGGTCGTGGACGAAGCGAATCGCCGCGACGGCATCCTGGTAAACCCCGTCGCGGGTCGGGGTTCCGGCGGATCGGCCGTAGCCCCGGTAGTCGAAGGTAAAGACGTTGAAGCCGGCCGCCGGCAGCCATCGAATCTGGTCGAGGTAGTGGCCCAGGTGGCCGTAATTCCCGTGGAAGTGGATCACCGTCCCGGCCGGCTCGCCGGTCGCCGGTAGGAAGAGGCCCCGGAGCCGGGTCCCGTCGCCGCCGCGAAAGGTCATCATCTCATGGGGCTGCCGGAGATCCGCCAGGGCGCCGGGCGAGGCCGGCAGAGGCTGGTAGAACCGGCTGTTGAGGCACCCGGCGGCGAGGATGCAGAGGACGGCGACGAGACCATATCGGCGATGGAGCGTCATTTCAGGTCGGGGTCAGGGGTTCGGGTCGGGGAGTCGGCCGGCGGGGGAGGGCCTGCTTCCAGTCCGTACCGGCCGGCCATGGCCCGCACCGTGTCGCGGACTTTTTTCCGCAATCGATCGGGCTTGACGAGGCAGGCCCCATCGCCGAAGGACAGGACCCACGCGATGACCTCGGTTTCCGAGGATGCCAGGAATTCCAGATCGATGCCGCCGCCGCCCCGTTTCCGGATAATCCGCTGATCCGGGCTCCAGATTCGTTCGGAGACGAAGTCGGCGCTCCAGCCGGTGAAGTTGACCCGGACCTTGAAGGGCTTGTCCTTCATGACGCCGAAGGACCGGGCAAAGGACTTTTCAAAGTCGAAATCCGCCGGAAATGTAAATGTCGCCGTCCGGACCCGGACTTCTTCAAACCGCTGGAGCGCCAAAAGGGGGTCGAAGGTGTCGCCGGGCCGGGGGGCTCCGTCATCCGAGCAGCGGCGGGAGTGGACGTAGATGCTGTCCTTGTAGGAGAAGATTTTCAGGGGCATGATGTGAAATTCGCGTGGCGAATCAGCCCCCAGCCGTTTGTAGGCCACCCGGCAGACCCTCCGCTGGGCGCTGGCCGCCGCCAGTTCGGTCAGCTTGTCGGAGAAATCCGTGTAATCGACCTGGCCATGGGGCAGGGAGCCGAGTCGGTCGGCACAGGATTGGACCGGATCGGGAGGGAGCATGCCCATCCCCTTTTGAAGCCCCCGGGTCGCGATCCGGAAGATCCCTTCGCCGAGAAGATGCCGGGAGAAGGCCTGGCCCATTTCCAGGACCGTGATCTCCTCGGCCGACATGGACGGCACGTGAATGGTTTCCGGTCGCTCGATCCAGAACAGGTTTGTTTTGCCCTTTTTTTTCTCATTGATCCGCACGCCGTAAGCGGTGGTGATCTGGTCCACGAGGCGCCGGACGGTCTGCGGGGAGCAGTCGAGCATTTTGCCCAGCTCCTTCTGGGTTCTCGGCTTTCCCGTAAAGAGGAGATCCGTGAAGAGGCGGATCAGCTTTTCTCCAAATGTGGCATCCGGGTTCTGTTTTGTTGCCATGCACCCTCCCGTGTGTGTTTCCTCCGGTCATGATCATCGTTTGGGCCATTAGTATCGCCCGGCTCATCAAACCCCTCCC